>JANMLV010000007.1:0-12874 GCA_031372705.1 Bacteroidota bacterium
TAATCCGAAATCGGCCATTAACCCTGCTTTTGCCTCATCCGGATTTTTAGAACCGCGAATCAATGCAATTACCTGATCTAGATGGTCTAACGCAATCAGCAAACCTTCCAAAATATGCGCTCTTTCTTCAGCTTTGCGCAAATCGTATTGCGTTCTGCGAATTACTACTTCATGCCTGAAATCCACGAAATAGGTAATCATTTGCTTAAGGTTAAGCAATTTCGGGCGTCCGCCATGAAGGCAGATATTATTTACACCGTACGAAGTTTGAAGTGGCGTGTATTTATATAACTGATTTAACACTACAGTAGCAACGGCATCCTTCTTTAAGTCAATAACCACGCGCATTCCCTCACGGTCGGAATAATCGTTGGCATCTGAAATACCTTCAATTTTTTTCTCGTGATATAATTCTGAAATTTTAGTAATAAACAATGCCTTGTTAACCTGATATGGCAATTCGGTAATAACAATATGTTCTCTGCCATTTGGTGAAGTCTCAATATTGGCAACACCTCTAACCACAATTCTTCCTCTCCCGGTTTCAAAACTTTCGCCAATGCCTTCAATACCATAAATGGTTGCACCGGTTGGAAAATCCGGCCCTTTTACGAATTTCATCAACTCAGGAATGGTAATTTCTCGGTTTTTGATAAACTCAACAATACCATCACAAATTTCAGATAAGTTATGCGGAAGCATGTTAGTTGCCATACCCACGGCAATACCGGATGAACCGTTTACCAATAAATTTGGGATTTTAGAAGGCAAAACTGTCGGCTCCTCCAATGTATCATCGAAGTTCGCACTGTAATCAACCGTTTCTTTGTCCAAATCGGCTAACATTTCCTCAGCAATTTTCGAAAAACGTGCTTCGGTATATCGCATTGCCGCAGGACTATCACCATCAACCGAACCAAAGTTTCCTTGTCCGTCAACCAACGGATAACGCATACTCCATTCCTGAGCCATACGCACCATGGCATCATACACAGATGTGTCGCCATGCGGGTGATATTTACCGAGCACCTCCCCTACAATACGGGCAGATTTTTTATGGGGTTTGTTATAGTTTACGCCCAATTCCTTCATACCGAACAACACGCGGCGGTGAACGGGTTTTAATCCGTCGCGCACATCCGGAATTGCACGGGATACGATAACCGACATCGAATAATCGATGTAAGCCGTCTTCATTTCTTCCTCAATATTAATCGGGATAATTTTTTCGCCTTCAGCCATGTCTTTTTCTCCTTTTGTAGGTGGTTTTTTTGCTATTTATTTACCGGATTTTTTTCCGGCCTACAAAGGTAGTCAATTTACTTGCTAAACCATAGCAATTAAGGCATTGAGAACTGTCAAGTTTTCAACATTTTATCGCCATTTTAAACTTGAATTTTTAATAATCGACGGGTAAACAAAAAGTAGCAGATTAAAACACTGTTTTTAGTGCAGTTACTCCAAAAAAAACAGGGGAAGTCACTTACGTGAAACATCCCCTGATCCCCATGAAAACACACAATGATATAAACTGATTTTTTCGGAAAAAGTTGAACAGAATATGTTAATTGTAGTTAAGAAGCGCAAAATACTTTCAAATGGCTTCATTTTTAAACAAATAGAAATATCACTTAACTATTAATAATATTTTACATAAATACCTGTCAATCAATATTTTATGTAAATTATTTACATCTTGACATTTAATCTAAATCACCATTTTTGTTACTACAAAATAAGTAAGCGGCATAATCTTGCATTGTCGAATGATGCAATTGGTTTCTGCAGCCGGCAGCAGTCCACTTAAATCAGGGTTACAGCTTTTAACCTCAAAAAAAAATAATTATGAGTATCTCAAAACAAAATTTAGTGCTGACCGAAAGTGATATCAGCATTTTTTTAACTGAGCGCCATCAATTGTTGTTCAAGCAATTCCTGGCTAGTCCTATTAAGGCTAATTACGTTACCTATTGGGAAGAATTAACCTGCGTTGGTTATAATCCCGAAACTAACCGCTTAGAAGCTGTGGTAAGCGTAAAGCAATCTTCCGGATACAGCACTAGCTTGTGCGCAGCCGGCTCAAAAGAGTATGTGCGCTTTTTTATCGATTACCACGATGGCGCAGGATTTCAAGATGCAGGTATGACCAATTTTAAAGCAGCTAATATCAGCGATGGCACACCTGCAACGCATCCGATTCAATACATGGCTTACATTTATCCGGATACTGCCTCCCACAAAAAGTATTTAGGTTGCTCAAAAGCAGTAATTCCGACAGTAAAAGCAATCTTGTCGTGGAACACGCCTGTGCCTAGCAATCCCGATTATCACCCGCATTATGGCAATGTTATTGAACGCAATATTCAATTAAAACCGCTGTGGGTTTTCAAACCGATTGATCCGAGCGATCTTTCGTTTTATCCGAAGCCGAAATTTATTGATATTCCGAAATTAGTAGATATCAAATGGCCAATTCCTCCTATTCCGCCAATTGAGCCTTTGTATAAATTGTATAAGGCTAACAAAGTTCCGGAGCACAGAATGTTATATACTTCTATTGCACCAATGTTAACCGAAAAAACATTCGCTACTTCTGCAATGAAATATCAGCCTAATGAAATTGCAAAGCTTGGTATCGATTTCAGCAAATTTGCCGATTTATTTGCAGCTAATGACGATAAAGCAGATGTAGGATATGAAGAATTAGTTTGCGTTGGTTTAAATACTGCAACTGATACATTAGGCGCTGTATTGCATGTTAAAAAGAATGCAGGTTATAGTGGCGATTTATGCAGTAGCGGTTCTGCCGAATATGTTGCATTTTGGGCCGATTGGGACAATAATGGCAGCTTCGATAATTATTTGGGAACTACTGAAGTGCGTGTGCACGATTTAGATAATATTCCTGCAGAAGGATTGTATTATAACGTTGCCCTGCCTGTTGATATTACCAAACATTTACGCGCTTGCAGCAAGCCAAATGTGATTAGAATAAGAGCCGTTTTATCGTGGGCTTCACTCCCTTCTACAACCAATCCGAATTTACTTAACCATTGGGGAAATCGGTTAGACGCTTTGGTGCAATTGCGCCCGGGTAAAGCTGTTGATGGCGATTTAGATGTAGTTATTACAACTATTAACGAAGTTAGCGTGGCCGATATAAATGCGGATGGCTTAGCAGAACCAATTGCGGCATTCCCAAATGCAATGCGTCCTTTTGGCGGTGCCATTATGGTTAGTGGATATTTTACCGGCAGCGGTGCTCCGGGTAATGTTCATTATCGCGTTGAATACAGCAATAATGACGGCGCTTCTTGGAATACTATTTTAGATAAGCAGCGATTTATTATTGAAACTACACCATTTGCTACTTTAGATGACCAAGATCCTTCATTAACCGGCGGATGGTTGACTTACAAAGCCAGTGCATCGCCATTACAAATTATTCGATTTAATAATTTGGCTATTTGGGATTCAGGAAGTAAAAACGGTAAACATAAATTGCGTGTTGCATTTTCGGATGAACCATTTAGTATGCCATATAATCCGGTAATAATTGATTACAGCAATGAAATTGCTATTCATTTAGACAATGATGGTTTCAATGTAAACCCTGCAGCACATGCTCCGGGTGATGGATTGAGCGCATTGCACGATATTGATATTATTATTGATGGCGGTGAATGTAACTTCTATCAAACCGGCACTGACACATTGCTTACAGGCGCAGTAAAAGTAAGAGACGATTATTTCCATAGTTGGAATTTAGATTTACAACCTTCGTCACACTTTATTGCACCTGCAACATTAAGCAATATTGTTGCTCCAACTGGAAGAAGTTGTATCGGTTTATTTGATACCGGCGATAACAGTCACGCATTCAGTATTGACCTAACCAAATTAGATCCTTGCGGATATACAATTCGCGTGTATGGTCACGACCGCGCAATTGTTGGTTACGCAAGTTATTTCTTCGACGGTTCTTATACTTTTGGTATTACGAATCACCAAGGTTATAAGTATGCGGGATTTTCAATTCTGCCTTAATTTGTAATGCTTTATTAATGCACAACATCTGCTGTTTAATTACGGCAGATGTTTTTTTTGCACAAACATGAACATTATTTTATCATACAATCAGTAATTGATTTTTGTGTGAGTCTGCTTTGCATCCACAATAATAATTCTTCAATTCCTGTAGCACCTTGATCGTACTTGCCGGTTAATTTATTTACCTTAACAATAGCAGCTTGTATTGCTGCAGTTCTTTCCTTTTTATCGGCACTGCGCATTAATTTTTTTATTAATTGCATAAGCGCAGTTTCTAGATCATATAATCTGTTAGTTCCCTTTAAATGCCTATGTGTAGACCGCATCAGGCTGTCAAGCAACTCGAAATTTTGTAATTCGTAGTGTACTATTATTTGCAAAATTTTTGCAGAATCCTGAATGTCTTGCCTAATAGTTTCCCATTCTCCAAATATTATTTCATTTATCCAGCTTAAGCAATCGTCAAATGACTCTAATACAAAAAATAAAACAGCAACATTATAATATAAAGTAAGCAGTCGGCCTTTGTGCAGCGATTTACCAAATTTCTTAATGCCCGAAGCTATAGCCGGCACTAATTTTTTAGCATCATCAAACCGATTTGTTTGCATATAATAAAGTAACTCGAGGTAAGTGCTGCTTTTAAAAATTTGTGCTTCCTCTTCTTGATTAGCAGGAATAACCGATTTTATTTTTTGCAGTACATCGCCAATTTCTGCCAAATCGTTTAATTGAAAACAGCTTGCCAAATAATTATTTAAAGAATTCAAATAGCGAAGCGATTCATCTTCTTTCATTTTAGGGTGCTGCTCATACGTGTTGATGATTTGTTGCCTATGAAATTTAGCTTTTTGAGCATCACCTGTTAAATGTGCATGGTCAGCATGTATAAGATGAAACATCATTATCGATTCAAAAGTAGTGGCGGCATCTTGGTTATTAAGCAACGGATTTTTAATTATTTTTTGAACCTTATTTAATAATTTTTCATCCCTGAATTGATAATATTTTTGCAGCATCACATACAATTGGTCGTAAATATGATGGAATTGTAATTCGGTAGTTATTTTCTGTAAACTTAATATCTCTTCTTCCGATGAAGCTATCAGATTGGCTTCGGTGCTTTTTGCTAATGTGTGCCGCATTAACCTGCGTTGTAGCGACAAAACTTCAAGCAATATGTAATTTCTATTATATGTTCTTGCTGTTGATTTAATTGCTGCAACTATTTTTAATGCTTTTTCGAAGAGTCCCTTTTGCATCAAAAATTCAACATCAATCATGCGTTGCGTTAAGGTATGTGAAACGGTATCATTTTCATGATATGCACGCATGCTTCGCAGAATTAAATTATAGAGATAATGTTTAATAACAGCAAAGGAACCAGATGGAATTACTTTAATGAGTTGCTTGCGGATGATATCTTCGTTGTAATTACCTTTTTTACCCGCGTTTTCCGCGGCTTCAAACAAATCGAGGTAAGCATTTGATTTTCCGATTACATGACGTTTGGCAAATATTTTGAAATAGCGTTTCTCAGTTTGATTCAAACTTTCTATCAACAATAACAGTTCGTCTTTAGTATGCATGACACTTAATAATTTTAATGTCAAATATACTAAAATATGTTGATTTTAAAGGATTTGCAGGATTTATTTCATGTTTAGACACTTAATAAAGTGAATAAATAGACTCAACTGAACAATTGCTTTGCGCTACCTTCGTAATTCAATCCAAAACTAAAAATTGAATATGAAAAAACTTTATCCTTTATCAATGCTGTTTTTGCTGATTTGCGGCAGCATTTTCGTAGCCTGTGAATCAACAAATCCACAAACATTTTCTGCTTCGGCGAAAACTTTTAAAATTACACATCAAGGTGATGAATTTAGTATTGCTATAGGCACTACCGACATTGCTGATACATCGTGGCGTGTTGCGCCAATTGGCACTACTGATATTGTTGATACGGCATCGCGTGTTAAACCAATAGGCACTACCGATATAGTTGACACGGCATCGGTTGCCATAGGCACCACCGACATAGTTGATACAGCGAGTGTCCACATTGGCACTACTGATATAGCAGATATGGGCGGGATTATTACTTTACAGGACAACAGCATTCTTTCTTTATCATACAATGGCACAACATTTTCACTAACAACTATAGCCTCACTTCCATCAGATGCGACAAAGCAACACTGCTATCCCCTTAGCGCAAATATCATTGCAAAAGATGGAAAGGTTATTGTTAAAGTTGCAGGACAGCCAAATGTTAATTATACCGTTGGAAGTAATGTACTATTTATTGTTATTGAAGGTGGTGAAATATGTATTTATTTGAGAACCAGAAGCTAGCATAACCAATGTTTTAATTGCTTTTGATTATTTCAGATTTCATTCCGCAATTATTTTCAGAATACGGAAACATCCGCTTCCCTAGGGCAAAACAAAACGGTCGTGAAATGCATATCATTCCACGGACGTTTCAATTTATTTTAATAACAAACTAAACAGGAATACTGGTAATTTTCTTACGCTCACCAACTTGTTGACGCCACATGGCATAATAGAGTCCTTTTAATGCCAATAATTGCTCATGTGTTCCTGTTTCAGCCATTTCACCTTGTTCGAGTACATAGATGCGATCAGCATGCATAATGGTGCTCAAGCGATGCGCAATTAAGATGCTGATTTGCTCGCCATCTTTTGAAATATCTTTTATAGTATTTGAAATTTCTTCTTCGGTTAATGAATCTAATGCAGATGTTGCTTCATCAAAAATAAGCAGTCGCGGTCTGCGCAATAAAGCTCTTGCTATGCTTAAACGTTGTTTTTCACCACCCGATAGTTTTAATCCGCCCTCTCCTATTACTGTTTCAATTCCTTTTTCGGCTCTTGACAATAAATTATTGCAACTGGCTTTCGACATTACATCTAATAAATCAGCTTCAGTTGCTGCAGGATTAACGAAGAGTAAATTCTCTTTAATAGTACCGGCAAATAGCTGAGTATCTTGTGTAACAAATCCGATCTGATTTCTTAAGTCATTAAAATCAATGGAATTTTCATCAATATTGTTATATAAAATTCTGCCGCCTTGTGGTCTATATAAACCAACCAATAATTTCATTAATGTACTTTTTCCTGACCCTGATGGTCCAACAAATGCGATGGTTTCACCGGATTTCGCTTCGAAACTAATGCCGTCAATTGCAGGATTCTGTGCGGTTTTATGTTGAAATTTTACATCTTCAAAATGCAACGATTTAATATTACCTAATGATACCGGTTTGTCAGGATAAGCTTCAGGCACTTTATTCATTAACGTACTGAAATTATTTAAAGAAGCTTCAGCTTCACGATACGACAAAATGATATTTCCAATGTCTTGAAGAGGCCCAAATACAAAAAACGAAAACACTTGCATGGTTACTAGTTGGCCTGCATCCATTTCATTTTTAAATATCAACCACATTAAAATAAATAATATTACTTGTCGCAACGTATTTACAAATGTTCCTTGAATAAAACTGATACTTCTAATACGTTTAACTTTTGTTAATTCTAACCCTAAAATCTTGTATGTATTTTTATTTAAACGTTCTACTTCCTGATTAGTTAGCCCCAAACTTTTTACCAGTTCAATATTGCGAAGCGATTCGGTTGTTGCCCCGGCTAAAGCAGTTGTTTTACCTAAAATATTTTTCTGAATAATTTTAACTTGTTTACTTAGTACATTTGAAATAACGGTAAGTAAAATAATTCCGATAAAATATACTGCCGGAATGTACCAATGTATAAATAAAGCGGCATACACAACTACAAATACAACCCCTACTAATATTCCCAATAATACGTTGATGAACATATTCATAAACCGTTCAACATCGATTCTAACTTTTGTAAGAATAGACAACGTTTCGCCGCTACGTTGGTCTTCAAAATCTTGATACGGCAATTTCATTGCGTGTTGCAAGCCTTCAGTAAACACCTTGGCACCAAATTTTTGAATAACTACATTCAAAAAGTAGTCTTGAAAGTTTTTGGCTATTCTGCTTATCATGGCAACGGTAACAGAACCCAACAATAACATAACAACACCCGGATTCTGCCAAGAAAACGAATAGAAATATTTGCTCCAATCATAATTTGCTGCATTTAGTTGGTAGGAGTTTGCAAGGTTAACCAGCTTACCAAGCAGGATTGGATCTATCAGCGAGAACCCTGTATTTAGGGCGGCTAGGCCAATAACTAAGAATACGAGCCATTTAAATGGCTTTAGATAAGATATTAAAATTTTCATAATAAGATGCCCGACTTGCTATAACCCAACATTAATCACTAAGGTTCCAAAAGTCTGATTTATGCCACAAAGGAACAAATAATATTCATAATTATTATCAATGTAATTCAAGTATCTGCACCTCAGGAACGTCTATTAAAATGAATTGTATATGCTTGTTATGGGCTTTCACCTTGTATTCTTGGAACACTTCCAGAACATCTCTGTCGATATAAACACTATCGGTTCCAATAACTTCAACAATTGCATATGGGGGCAATTTGTCCAATGCTTCTTGTATGCGTTTTTTATTCAAATAGCTGACATTTAGGGCTAATTCTATGATATAATGGTTAGTATGTCCTTCCGTTTTTTGTTTCATGGTATAACCTGCATTGTATGTATGTTTTATCAGGAAATAAATGGCATAAACAACACCTATTAATACACCGATTAATAAGTCGGTAAATAAAATGGCAATCATGGTTACAATGAATGGTAAAAATTGTTCTTTCCCTTGTTTATAAACTGCCTTTATCATTTTAGGTTTAGCAAGATTATAGCCTGTATTAATCAATATTACGGCAAGCACACTATAAGGGATATAATTAATAATTGTTGCAGCAAATAACATCGCTGCAAGCAACCAAACACCATGTAATATGGCTGATAGTTTTGTTTTTGCACCGGCCTCTGCATTAGCGGAACTGCGCACTATTACGGCAGTTATGGGCAATCCTCCAACTAATCCGCTTAGCACATTAGCGCCGCCTTGAGCCATTAATTCTCTGTTTTGCGGTGTGATGCGATTAAAAGGATCTATTTTGTCAATTGCTGCAATACTGAGCAATGTTTCTAAAGATGCTACAAAGCAAATTATTACTGCATTTTTCCATATTGCAGTGTTAGAAGTAATAATTTCAAAATCGGGAAAATGTACGTCGCTGAAAATGTTGTTTGGAATAGCAACAAATTGCTTCTGATTTAGCGCTAATTCCGGAAAAAATTTACCAATTAAAAATGCCGAAGCTGCTCCATAAACTACAATTACAAATGATGATGGTAAATATGGAATACGTTTAGATAAATTGCGCTTCCAGAAAATTAACAATAGCAATGCTGAAAATGAAATAATTATAGCTCCTATTGATATGTGTTGATACAAATTGCCAATATGCTCAAATGCATGATTAAAAGTGAAAAGATTGAACAATTCGTTCGTCCAGAAATCGGGTTGGTCGTAACCAATCATTAAAGGAATTTGCTTCGCTATTAACAATACGCCAATGGCTGCCAGCATCCCTTTAATAACCGCAGAGGGAATAAATTGGGTAAAGCCCCCTAATTTGAACAATCCTAAGGCAAACTGAAATATACCGGCAAGCATTACAGAAAGAAAAAACACATCAAGAACCGGTGCATCGGTAATAATAGCTGCACAAATTGCAGTTAAACCGGCTGCCGGACCACTAACGCTTAATGGAGAGCGACTAATCAGCGGAACTACTAAGCCACCTATCACCCCGGCAATTAAACCTGCGTAAAGTGGAGCTCCTGTTGCTAATGAAATGCCCAAACAAAGCGGTAAGGCAACAAAAAATACAGATATACTTGATTTTAAATCGTGTTTAAGAAATGAAAACAAGTGCACTTTTAACCTATGTTGATCAATTTTCATGATACAAGTAAAGTTGACACTAAAATATAGTGATTCAACGCTTATTTATGCAGACCAATTTGTGCATAAATAAGTATTGCAGATTTACTTAGGTGCACCACCTGCAACCCACTTCACAATAACTTGAATAGTGGCATCATCTAATTGCTCAGCTCTTTTAGGCATTGCTTTAGCGCCTTCAGCATGTTGAATGGCCGGAATCAATTTTCCTTCAACACTTTGCATTTTTACATTTTCGAATGTAGTTAAGTCGATGCCTCCGGCAGGTTTCAATGCATTATGGCAGCTACTGGCACAGTTAAAATCAATTATTGATTTTACATTTTGAGTATAGGTAATTACTGTTGAAGTATTTTTTGTTGACGAGCATGAAATTATGGTAATTGCAATTGCAATAACGATGGCAATTGGGCTTATTGTTTTCATTTAATTTTTTATCAAATATAAATAATTCATTTCAATTTATGCCTTTGTCTGTTTATCGTTTGTAACCATTTTATTGATAATATTCATCATAAACAAGGTAATTACCATAGCCGTTATAACAACATATCCTAATATTGGATAATGACTTAATGTGTTATCAGCTTCTTGAACCACAATTAGTCCGGCCAATGACGCTGCAAGCCCGCCTGCCAATTGCTGAATACTCGAATTTAATCCCATGAAAGCGCCTCTATCTGCAGGTTCCGGCACTGCAGACATTAATGCTTGCGCAGATATCATTCGTGCTGTAATGCCAATAAAGAGTATGGCATTCACCAGTATTACTATAAATAACGGTGTTAGTCCGAGATTGCAATAAATAAATACTAATATCATCGACAAAATTGAACCGATTAAGAACATTTTAAATTTCCCTATTCTATCGCTCAATTTTCCGATGAACGGACCCGCAATCATAGTTGTAATTCCAGTAAACAAATAAATAAGTGGTATATGTTCCAGGTCGATACCTAAATTATTAACTGTAAATGCGCTGCCAAAAGGCATTAGCATAAATCCTCCTGTTGCAAGCAATACCGTTGCACCAAAGCCGGTTAAATAACGTTTGCGCGTAATTGTTTTAATCAAGTGTTTAAAAGGTGATATTGTGCGTTGAATGGCCAAATGTGCATCTACCGCTTTCATTTTTGCATAAATAACAAAAAAAACGAGTATTCCGATTCCTGCTATCAATAGAAATGGTGCATGCCAATTTAATTTGTTGGCGAGTAATAAACCAATTGGCAATCCTAAAACCTGACTTGCGGCAAATGCCATCTGCACAAAACCCATTACGCGTCCGCGCACTTTCATTTCAAATAAATCGGTTGTAATGGCAAAAACAACTGAGCCAACAACACCGCCGAATAAACCTGTTATGATTCGCGCAAGCAACAATGACCAGTAATCAGGCGCTAACCCGCATAAAATTGTTCCAATCAAAAAGCCTGCGTAAAAAAAGAGCAATATTTTTTTTCTATCAAATTTATCGGCAAAACCCGCCGCCATTATTCCACTTGCAAAGGCGCTATAAGCGTACGCTGAAACTAAATGACTAAATTGTACAGGTGTAATATCCAGCTCCGGCATCAAAATAGCCCCGAGCGGCGATAATACCATGAAGTCCAATACAATTGTAAATTGAAGAAAAGCCAAAATAGCAATGATAAACCATTGGTATGATGTGAATTTTATTTCTGTTGAGGTGCCCGACATAAACTAGTTATAATTGTGAGTTAAGCGTCAAGTTATAGTTTTGGTTCGCTTAAGGATATAAAAATGCAAGTTTAGACATATAAATTGGAACCATCTGATATTCAGCTGCAATTTTTGGGATGTATTTCATGAAAACCTTCCGATATCATCCTAATACTTACCCGCGAGTTTGTCTATTATTTCCTACAAATACAACCTTTTGCGTTAAAACATCAGCTTAATTCCCACACTTAACATAATAATTTTGTTGTTTAGAAATACCATAAAATTTTATTTGAACGTTTAATTCAAAAACAGAACAATGCTGCTACAAACTTTATTACAAATTCCGGGTGCTAGTCCTGCAGTTACAACAACTTCGACTCCACCGGTAGAAAATGGTCTTTCAATAGTTGATTTAGCTATGGCCGGTGGTCCGGTAATGATACCGATTGCATTATTATTAGTGCTTGCAATTTTTATTTATTTTGAAAGATATCTTACCATTAGAAAGGCTGCCAAGAGCGATCCGAAATTCATGTTGAATATTCGTGATTACATTTCAGGCGGTAATGTTGATGCAGCAAAAATGCTTTGCAAAAACACCGATACTCCAATTGCACGTATGATTGAAAAAGGGATAATTAGATTGGGAACACCTTTAAAAAATATTGAGGTTGCCGTTGAAAACGTTGGTAAATTGGAGTTATACAAAATGGAAAAAAATCTTTCAGCACTTGCAATGATCGCCGGTGTTGGTCCGATGTTAGGTTTCCTAGGAACAGTAACAGGTATGATTTCAGCCTTTTACACCATTAGCGTGAGCGACCAAATTAGTCCTAAAGTGCTATCCGGCGGTATTTATGAAGCGCTGGTAACTACAGTTGCAGGTCTTATTGTAGGTATTATAGCCAACGTTTGTTATAACAGTTTAGTAGCAATGGTTGAGAAGATGATTTACAAAATGGAAGCAACAACTATTGAATTCGTTGACTTATTGCAAGAACCGGCTTAACTAATTTTATTTTAATCAATTATTAAATCCATTTTACATGGCAATACGTTCAAGAAATAAACGATTAACAGAATTTCAGTTGGCATCATTAACAGATATCATTTTCTTGTTATTGATATTTTTCGTACTAACATCAAGCATAGTTTCGCCCAATGCGTTGAAT
>JANMLV010000025.1:0-2196 GCA_031372705.1 Bacteroidota bacterium
ACTTAGAAAGTAAACCACTGGTTATAACAAAAGTTTTGCAAAATGGCGGGTGACAAGTAACCAAGAAAATTAATCTTAAAATAAAATTATAGCATACCATCAACTATATCGTTTAGTTGCCGCCACTTCGCAAAGCTTCTATACGTTATAGGATATGCTTTCGAGACATTACATACCACTACAGACCCAAAAGACTGTTATTATTGACAGCTCTTAGGTAAGGTATTAGTCTTTGAGAGTGTATTCCAACAATAGTTACTATTATTTTAACGTTTAAATTTAATAAAATGAAAACTAATTTTAGATTTTACATACTACCAATTATTGCATTGCTTTTTGTAAGTGAACTTTATGCTGATGCCGACACAGAAAAACGAAACAGCTGCTTTATTCTAAAAAAGTATGTGGCAACTGCGAAAATAAAGGACCCAGATTCACCTTGGTGGATTACCGACGAAGAAAAGAAATGTACTGGAACAGCTTATGGATTTGCAAGTGCTCAGGATTATTGTAGTGGAGCGGGTCCTTTTGTTGCTGCAGAAGCAGAGGCAACATCTAGTTCAGCAGGAGAGAGTGTGTGGTATTATATACTTGGATGTTCAGGATGGGACGCAGGTGAAGATATTACTAATATCCTTCCTGTTCATTCGGATAATGCAATGTTTCAGAAAAAGTTGGACAATCTAAATTACACAAAATATTTTTCAACTGGAAAAATTACAGCGAGCGACATTATTTTTAATGAACAATCTTCAACAATTGTAATTTCCGATTTATCGGCCTTTATCGCAGTCAGTTCTTTGGATATTTACAACGACTATTCGACGTTTGTAATTACTGTTAAAAGCTATTTTGATGAAAATAATTTCAATATAATTTGGCAGGCTAGGGCATTTATATATAAGGGTCAGCTGGTAATTGAAGGTGGTTTAGACAAACAAGCATTTGTAACTGAAAACTTAGAAGCAGGAAATAAATATTCCCTAAACATGGCTGAATTAATAATTCCAATAGATAGTAAGGAGTTAAATTGGGAAAACCTAGGGGTTTCCCTAGCTGTTGATGGTGGCAACTTGGGTAGAGGAATTTCCGATAAATATGCCATAAATTTTGAATCTATTCAGGTTAAGGAGATTGATTCAAAAATTAATGCTACGACCTACACCTTCGACGTAACCCAGACATTAGACAATACTATACTTGTAAGTATATCATTTAATCAAGAAGTAGCAGGTGATTTATATTTAAATAGCGTTGACGGAAAACTTATTAGAGTGCTGGAATCAAACTTTGGTGTGTCAGAGGTTACCCAAATAAAATCATATAATTTAAGTGACATCCCAGCTGGCGTATATTTTGTAAAGTTCGAAAATGATAAATATATTTTATCAAGAAAAGTAATAATAGTAAAATAATTAATTATGCGGAGAATACTTTTTTATTTGTTGAGATATCTGGAATTTAAAATGATCAGTAAACTTACAACAGCTATATCTATTTTTTTAATTGTATTCCTCAATCAAACCACTGCATTGTCGCAAAATGTTGATAATGCAGTGGTTTTTGTAATTGCACCTGGCATATCAACAACATTAGGCTCAAAGCCTTCAGATTACGATAATAATTATTTTTATACCCTTTCACCTCATTTTGGAGTAACAATAGAATTGCTATATCAGCAGTTATTAAACAAACATACAAGTTTAAATACAGGCCTAGGCTTAAGCTTTAATAATTATGAGTTCTATCATTATAATTTTAATTCCGCATATGATGATGAAATTGAAAGCAAAGAAATTGCTAGTATGGCCTATAAAATACCATTGCTTATAAAAAACAGATTGCAAATCTCCAATTTTAAAGGGAATTTATTTTCAACTTTCGGTGCTGAAATAATTATTATACATGCGTATAATGAACTTACTCATTTTGGCGGTGGGTCTTATGGAGGCGGGGGCAGCACAGATTCAACTATTTACGCAAAATATGAATCTTACTCTGCAAATGCAAATTTGCGATTAGGCGTTGAAGTGAATAATTTATTTGCTACAAAAAATTTAAACTTTAATGCCACCTTTGTCTATCAACTCATTCCATACGGTCAACTAAGTATAACGAATACTGTTTACGAATCTGGTTCTGAAAAAATTTATAAAGGCACCTTATTTCCCAAATTATTAATTTTTTATTTTGGAA
>JANMLV010000028.1:0-13721 GCA_031372705.1 Bacteroidota bacterium
TCGGTTCAGGAAATTAAAGAAGAATTTAGAGATGATGTGCGCAATTTGCTGTTAATTCAGCGCATGCAGGAAACAATATTTGGCGAGATGTCGGTTTCGCCTACTGAAGTAAAATCATTTTATAATACCATACCGAAAGACTCGTTGCCATTAATTAATGCCGAAATAGAATACGCGCAACTATTAATTGTTCCGAAGGCAAATGCCGAGCAAAAACAAATTGCGAAAGACAAAGCCAACGACATTAGAAATAGAATATTAAAAGGTGAAGATTTTTGCAACTTGGCCAGTATTTACTCTATGGATGGCACAAAAGATATTTGCGGCGATTTAGGCTGCAAAACCCGCGAAGAATTTGTTACAGAGTTTTCGGCAGCAGCTTTCAAATTAAAAGACGGTGAAATATCAGAAGTTATTGAAACAGAATTCGGATATCATATTATTAAAATGGAAAGTCGCCAAGGCGATAAAGCTTGTTTAAAGCACATTTTAATTATGCCTCCCGTTACAAATTTAAATTTTGTTGGAGCCAACAAACAATTAGACAGTATAAGGTCAAATATTATTGCAGGCACTATAACATTTTGCGATGCCGTAAAAAAGTTTAGCGATGACGAAAACACCAATAAAACTTGTGGCACAATGGTAAATCCGCAAAGTGGTGAAACCTCATTTGAAATTTCGGAACTTTCACCTGATGATTATTATTCAATAGAAAATTTAAAGCCTGGCGAAATTTCGAAAGTGTTGCCTTATACAACCGCAGATGGTAAAAAAGCTATTCGTTTAATAAAATTGATTGACCAAAAAGCACCGCATTCGCTCAATTTAAAAGATGATTATGCTAAAATTCAGAATGCGGCATTATCGCAAAAACAGATTCAAGTAATGGCAACTTGGGTTGCCGAAAAAGCAGCAAAAGAATACATTAAAATTGAGCCGATATATAATGACTGCGGCTATTTAAATGAAATGATAGGCACTGCAAAACAATAAGATTTGTTAGCAAGCGTTAATTGTTTTAATTTCAGTAAAAAAATTGATTTGTTTTGTAACAAAATACCGGGATGAAGGAATTTAAAAATGATGTAGAAGCCATTGATGCATTGGCTGCCGATTATAAGCGATTAAATGCCGAAATCAGTAAAGTGATTATTGGGCAAAATGAGGTAGTTCAGCATGTGCTCATGAGTATTTTTGCCGATGGCCATAGTTTGTTGGTGGGCGTTCCGGGTTTAGCTAAAACATTGCTCATTAAAACTATTGCCGACGTATTAGACCTATCGTTCAAACGCATTCAGTTTACGCCCGATTTAATGCCGAGCGATATAACAGGAAGCGAAATATTGGATGAAAACCGCAATTTCAAATTCTTGAGAGGCCCTGTATTTGCCAATATTATTTTGGCAGATGAGATAAATAGAACACCACCAAAAACCCAAGCTTCACTGCTTGAAGCCATGCAAGAAAAAAATGTTACCATCGGTGGAACAATGCATAAGCTTGAACTTCCATTTTTTGTGCTTGCAACACAAAATCCCATCGAACAAGAAGGAACTTATCCTTTACCGGAAGCCCAGCTCGACCGATTTATGTTTAATATTATACTCGACTATCCATCATTTGAAGCCGAGTTAGATATTGTAAAATCTACAACAACCGATAACAAAACCGTTTTAAGTAAAATTATTGGCGGTGCAGAAATTATTAGCTACCAGCACTTAGTGCGCAGAATACCAATTACCGACAATGTATTAAACTATGCTGTTTCATTGGTTTCTAAAACCCGTCCAAATACCGAAAAGGCCGACAAAAATGCATCTCAATACTTAAGTTGGGGAGCAGGACCACGCGCATCGCAGTATTTAGTGCTTGGTGCGAAATGTCATGCAGCCATCAACGGAAAATACGCACCCGATATTGAAGATGTAAAAGCAGTAGCATTGCCGGTTTTGCGCCATCGTATCGTTCGTAACTACAAGGCCGAAGCCGATGGCATTGGAGTTGACGATTTGATTAAGGGAATGTTGTAAACAATCTAATCTACTGCCGTATGCGCTATTCAGGGAACTTATCCCTGTTTTAAATGTTTTTAGAGGACATTTAAGTGTTTAATTAAGTAAATTTGCGGTTCAATTTTCTCAAACAAAATTTGTGAGCGACCAAATCAAGCATGAATGCGGCATTGCCCTCATTCGACTATTAAAGCCTCTCTCCTATTACCATAAAAAGTATGGCACTCCCTTGTATGGCCTGAATAAATTGTATCTCTTAATGGAAAAAGAGCACAATAGAGGTCAAGACGGAGCTGGAATTGCAACAATAAAAATTGATTCGGCACCGGGTTATAAGTTTTTAGATCGGAAACGCAGTGTAGCCCCAACAGCCATTAAAGATATTTTTGAGGAAGTTTTCAAAAAAACGCGCAAAATTGAGCGCAAAAACCCTGAATTATACAACGATACCGAATGGATGAAGAAAAATGTTCCTTTTACCGGTGAGGTATTGATGGGACATTTACGCTACGGCACTTTTGGTGGCAACGATATTGACAGTGTGCACCCATTTGTGCGTGATAACAACTGGATTACCCGGAACTTGATTTTAGCGGGTAATTTCAATATGGTAAATAACGATCAGTTATTTCAGCAATTATTGGAACTGGGGCAGCACCCAAAACAATTTACCGATACGGTTACCGTAATGGAAAAAATCGGTCACTTTTTAGATGACGAAGTGCAGCGTTTATTCGACGAAAGAAAAGAATACCACGACAATAAAACATTAACCAATTTAATTGCCAGCGATTTAGATATTCAGCGCATTTTAGTAAGAGCATCAAGAGATTTTGAAGGAGGATTTGCCATGTGTGGTATGTTAGGACATGGCGACGCTTTTGTAATGCGCGATCCAAATGGTATTCGTCCATTATATTTTTATCAGGATGACGAAGTAGTAGTTGCCGCAAGTGAGCGTCCTGCAATTATGACAACATTTGATGTTCCGTTTGAAAAGGTAAAGGAATTAACACCTGGACATGCGCTAATTATTAAGAAGAAAGGAACTATTAAAGAGGCAATGATTATTGCGCCAAAAGAAAAACTATCATGCAGTTTTGAGCGCATTTATTTTTCGCGCGGAAATGATAAAGAAATTTACGAAGAGAGAAAAAATCTCGGTCGTTTTTTAACCGATAGAGTTTTAAAAGCAGTTAATTACGATTTCGACAATACCATATTTTCATTTATTCCGAATACCGCAGAAACTGCATTTTATGGCATGGTAAAAGGTATTGAAGAATACTTGAATGTTTACAAAAGCGATGAAATAAAAAAGCTGAACGGCAAATTAGATACTACTGAATTACAGCGCATTTTAAATTTGCGTCCGCGAGTTGAAAAATTAGCACTTAAAGATGTTAAACTGCGCACATTTATTACCAACGATACCGATCGTGGCGACTTGGTGAGTCACGTTTACGATGTTACTTATGGACAGGTTACTGATGGGAAAGATACCGTTGTTTTAATTGACGACAGCATCGTAAGAGGTACCACATTAAAAGACAGTATTATTGCCATTTTAGATAGATTAAATCCTAAAAAAATTGTTATTGTTTCATCTGCGCCGCAAATTCGTTACCCCGATTGTTATGGCATTGACATGAGTAAGATGGGCGATTTTGTTGCATTTAGAGCCATGATTGAATTGTTAAAAGAAAACAATAAAGAACATTTAATTCAAGAAGTATATGATGAATGTGCTGAAGTAACCAAACTCAGCAACGAAAAATCATACAACGTGGTTAAAAAATTATATGATCAATTTACCGATGATCAAATCTCCAATAAAATTGCTCAAATTGTAAAAGCAAAACATATTCGCGCCGAAGTAGAAGTGATTTATCAATCGGTAGAAAGTTTGCATTTAGCATGTCCAAAAAATTTAGGCGATTGGTATTTCACCGGCAACTATCCGACACCGGGAGGCAATAAAGTAGCTAATAAAGCATTTATGAATTGGGTGGAAAAGAAAGATGTGCGGGCGTATTAATAGCGAAAAATAAAATATAGTATTTATTGCAAGCGCAATTTTAATTAATGCATACAATTGTTTTTAATTAATAATTGGAGCAGCAACATCCAACTACCCAATAACATCCTCACCGGCCTTGCATTGCAAGTCCTCGTCGCCTCCACTGCGTTCTGTCTCCTGCGGGCTTTCTCCCGATAGCTATCGGGACAGTCCGGGCTGGCTGATCATTATCTGCTATTTTGGCATTGTATTTATAAATTATCCTTCCACGGTAGATGACAAAGCAACAGCATACTTTTAGCAAAACAGTTATTACCAAATAGGTGATACAAACCAAAATTTGTCAATTTTTGTCACATGTATTGATTTAGCGGAATGTTGTAAATTTGGTGTGTGAATATGTTGGGCGGAAGTGTAACGCGTTAACTAGAAGAGAGATGTAAAAACTTCGCTTATACACCTAAACTGGTGTGATAGGTGAAGTAAAGGTGCTGGAATAAAAAAGTTAGCAGTTATTCAGAACATTATGGTAATCTGAAATGATTTCTTCAACTAATGTGGTAAAGAGAATGAAACAGTGGGAGATTTACTCCTGTAACCATTGAAAAATATATTAAATCCCTATTGAGTGGCGAAAAGCAGAATTAAAAATATGAGAGTAAAAAGCGAAATGAAAGTCTGGTTAAAATGGTTAATTATTTTTTTAGTAATTCTTTTTGCGATTATAGACTTTTATCCCACATTTAATGTTCCGCAATTTAGGTATACGGGCTCTGATCCAAATCATTTTGTTTGGAATATTGGTTATCCTGAGGCTCTTTTTATTTTTGATAATGATACATCTCCCTTTATATTTACCGGGCCTATGTTTTTTATTGCTTTACCAATACAAATCTTAATACTAATTGCGGTGTATGTTGTACGGATTTTATTCAAGACAAACAACCGCTAACAAGCACATTTGCGCCAGCGGGGCGACGACCACCACAGAATAATTTTCGATTACCTAAAACTTCGTATTTTTATTAAAGATTTACGGTTGCCTTCCCCGCCGTCGCAAATCTTCCGCACGTTATGTGTAAGGCAAACTCAAATTGAATGAAGAAAGTTTTGAATTTGGTACTTGAATTAATTGGATTAAGAAAAATAATTCGACTTGAACTACTTTCGGAATATAAGTTGAATGAAATGACTACTGAGAATGAGATCCGAAGAGTCTTGCAAGAATCATTGGAGGATGTTCAATTTCATGTTGGTATCGAACATGAATATCCTGAAAGTGATAAATGCGGTATTTTGTTAATTGGGAAGGCACAATCGATCAAAGAATTGAAATAACAAATATCAATTGGCAGAAAATCCCGGACAACCAAGACTGGGGAATGCGTAGAGTAATTTCAATTCTAACCAACCAGCAAAACAGTAAGAAACCATTTTGGAAATTTTGGTAAAAAAACTACCGCTAATCCACGGTTTGCTCCAGCCTCGCAGAAGTACAAGCATTTGCAAAAGTTTCGGTAGACATTTTTTTCATTTTGCAAATGGCAATAAACAGTTATCTTCGTTAGTGGCTTTTCGGCAGAAAATGTTTCAAAAATCGGCCGAAGCAAACCGCGAAACCGTTAGTGGCAACTCTATGACAGTGCAAACCTTGAACAGACAGACTATGAAATTAAAAACACTCTTATTTTTTAGCATTCTGACCATTTTGACGTCTTGCAATGGACAGACAAAAAATAACGCATCAAGCGCTGACAAGTCAAACAAACATATTGCATCTGGTGACACCGTAAATGAACTTGGCAAACATTTATGGTATATTTTTCAAGACACAAAAAATAATTACTGGTATAGTAGTAATGGCGAAGGAGTGTATCGTTATGATGGAAAAACGATAGTCAATTTCACAACAAAAGATGGACTTGCAAACGACACTATAAGACAAATTCAAGAGGACAAATTTGGGAATATTTTTATTTCAACTTTCGGTGGTATCAACAAGTTTGACGGAAAGACATTTACTACTTTGCAACCAATCAAAAGCAAAGAATGGAAATTAGAACCTAATGATTTGTGGTTCTATATATTGGGTAAAAAGAATGAAGGCGCTTATCGCTATGATGGAAATAAATTATATAATCTGGAGTTTCCCAAACACTATCTTCACGATGAAATTTATCCACGAGTTGTCAATTCGTTTTTTAGTCCTTACGAAGTGTATTCTATTTATAAAGACAGAAAAGGTGCAATATGGTTTGGCACTTCCGTTTTTGGAGCCTGTCGTTTTGATGGAAAAACAGTAAAATGGATGTACGAAGACGATTTGACCTATGCACCTAATGGCGGCACTTTTGGTATTCGTTCCATTTTTGAAGACAAAGAAGGCAGTTTTTGGCTTTGTAACACTTGGCACAAGTATATTTTCGATTTTGAAAAGACAACAAAAAGCGACAGACTTCAATATAGAAAAACGGAAGGTATAGGAAACGAAAAAGTATTTGATGGTGATAAATACATTTATTTTTCTCACATTGTAGAAGACAGCAAGGGAAATATTTGGTTGACAACTTGGAGCCAAGGTGTATATAAATATGACGGAAAAGACATTACGAATTATTTAGTAAAAGACGGTTCTAATAATGTGAATTTAATTTCTATGTATAAGGACAAACAAGGCGACTTATGGCTTGGGACACCTGAAAACGGGACATTTAAGTTTAATGGAAGCTCATTTGAAAAATTTAATCCTTAATGACATTAAAAGAGCAGCCAATAACAGCACCTGCAAGAAATTGGCGGTGCAGTGGTTACATGAAGATTTGTGCTTCGTATCAAGTTCAGTGGTTGCAGACAGTTTAGTGCTTCGAAATCGCCAACTTCTTGTAGCCGCAAAACATTAACCAAACCGACACTAATACAACATAATTTTATTATAATATGGACTTAAAAGATATTGAGAAAAATTACGAAAGAATGTCGGATAATGAAATCAATAGAATTGCGACAACGGATGCTCGTGGACTTCGACCAGAAGTTTTTGGAATTATAGAAAACGAAATCAAGAAAAGAAATCTTAACCCTGACATTTTGAAAGGAGCTCTTGCACAAAACAAAGAATATTCAATTGACGAGGTTGAGAGCTATTCAAAAATTTTGAGAGATTTACCTTGCCAAATTTGTGGAAATACTCACGAAAAACTTAATGGGACAATTTCTCACACTGTAAAAAGTTTTATCGTTTTTACGACTTATAGATCTGAACCAACAATTGCTTGCCCCGACTGCTTAGACAAGAAAAATAATGACGCTATGCTTTCAACAGCTTTACTTGGTTGGTGGGGCATTCCTTGGGGATTTTTCAAAACGCCGATTTATATTTATAGAAACTATAAAGCAAAACAAGAAAACAGAATTGACACTTCAAACAACATGTTGCTTTCATTTACACTTGAAAACATTGGAGAAATTGAAACTTATAAAGACGATAAAGAGAAACTTAAAGAAATAATAAAACCGAAAAAATATTAAACCGCTACCAACATCGGTTTGGCAATATGACGGCTGAAGTGCTTCTATGAAACATTAATGCAAAGTTGAACAGCAATAAATCAATTGAACTTTAGTGCTTCAAATTCGCCACTTCGCAAAGCTGCATTCCGTTAACAACAATAATAAAACCAACCACATGATAAACTTTGAAAATAAGAAAGTATCCATCGCGAGAAATCTAATTTTAATTATTCTAACACTTCAAATCTCCTCTTGCAATGGACAAGTTAACGAAAAACCTGTTAATAATACAACAGCAAATGGAACAAGCAATCAACCAATTAATTCAAATCAAAGTACAACATTTCCACAAATTCACACCAATTTAAATGGAATGGTAAGGGAGTTTGTAAGAACCATGTATCAAGATAAAAAAGGGAACTATTGGTTTGGAACAAATGGAAATGGGATTATCCGTTACGATGGGCAAAAACTCGAAACAATTACAATCGAAGGAATCCATCCATTTATAAGGGTTATGGAAATTGTAGAAGATACCGCAGGTAATGTATGGTTTGGAACCACCGACGGACTTATAAAATATGATGGCAAACAATTTACATCCTATGCTAAAAAAGAAGGATTGCCGGGTGAGCATGCGGAAATTTGGGGTTTAACAATTGACAAAAGCGGACTAATTTGGGTTGGATCGAGTGGAGGAGTTAGTCATTTTGACGGAGAAAAATTTATACCTTTTTCGTTGCCGAATTTAATGGTCGAAAATCGGCAGCAGATGCTATCTGATAAATTGGTTTTTAAAATTATTGAAGACAAGAATGGGACTATGTGGTTTGCCACTGATGGTAATGGAATTTTCAAATACAGCAACGGAGAATTTATTCATTTAACAGCTAAAAATGAACTTACCGATAATAATGTTGCAGATATTTTAGAAGACAAACAAGGAAATATTTGGATTGGAACTTTTTATGGTGGTGTGAGCAAATTTGATGGTAAAACGTACACCAACTTCACTAAGGATAAAATTATTGCAGGTGAAGAAGCTTACAATTTTTATGAGGACAGTCAAGACAATATTTGGTTTACAGCTGAAGGCTATGGTGTTTACCGATATGATGGCAATAATTTCAAACAATTCACTACTGAAGATGGCTTAACCTCCAATGTAACCCAAAGTATTCTAGAAGACAACAAAGGACAAGTTTGGTTTGGAAGTTGGCAAGGATTAAGCATTTATGATGGAAAAACAATTATGAATGCGAAAGACAAAGAACCTTGGACGAACTAAAAATATCTGTTGCTAACAGCACATCAAATTTAATTAATAATTGGAGCAGCAACATCCAACTACCCAAATAAATCCTCACCGGCCTTTCATTGCAAGTCCTCGTCGCCTCCACTGCGTTTTGTCTCCTGTGGGCTTTCCATTACAGTCCGGGCTAAATGTTTATTATTTGCTGCTTTGTTATTGCATTTATAAATTATTCTTCAACGATTGGGGTCTGGGCACAGCTTCAAATTCCCTCCCAATAGCAAATATATAAGTTAGTGGTAATTTTTAATGGCACTGCGATGAAATATTATGCAGTAATTTTTTTTAGTTCATTTACTGCATATTTAATTTCCCTCACTTTTCCCACACGGATAACATCGACTAAAGCTAAAAGCCTATAATATTTTTGATCTTCTTTAACGGCTTCTACTTGTTTTTTATAAAACGGTTCAATCATTAATCCCATGGCTTCTCCTTTATTATCTGGCCAAACATAATTCATTTCACTAATAAAGAACTTTTTCATATCCGGATGAGAATGAGCAGTTGGTACCCCCCTTATCATTGACCCTGGTTGTTGAGGAAAAACATATCGAACACCATGCTCCAAAAATTCTAATAAATTCTGTCGATTAATCTTCTTTTTGTTATAATCAATAAGCCCGGCTAACCGACTTCTATTTAAAGACTCGGAAATTTCTGAAAGGCTTATTTTTAATAAATTAGCAAGTCCTACCAATTGCCAACTTTGGGAATCCATCGAGACAATTTTCAACAGAATAGCCACATCTTGTGGGCGCATACCATTATGTTTTCTCATAGAACAAATATATAACAAATTTCGCATTTCGCAAATCGCGAAATGCGAAATTATCTAAGTTCAGTCGGTTTGGAGTGAAAAGGCGGAAAAATGTTACATTTCTATTGTAGATGTTATTGCTGTTTTAACCGATAGCCCCAACCCGAGAAAGTATTGGAGTGTATTAAAAACCAGGCTGAAAGCAGAGGGAAGTCAGTTGGCTACAAATTGTAGTCAACTGAAAATGCAATCGAATGATGGCAAATTTTACAAAACCGACGTAGCTGACACGGAACAGCTTTTCAGACTAATACAATCTGTTCCTTCTCCTAAAGCTGAACCGTTTAAACTTTGGCTTGCTAAAGTAGCATCTGAAAGGCTTGATGAAATGCAAGATCCTGAATTAAGTATTGACAGAGCTTTGGAGAATTATTTACAGCTAGGATATGCAGAAGACTGGATTAACCAACGATTAAAAAGTATAGAAATCCGCAAAGAACTAACTGATGAGTGGAAAAAACGAGGATTAAAGCAAGGTGAGCAATTTGCCACACTTACCGATATAATTACCAAAGCATGGTCGGACAAAACAACAAAAGAATACAAAATTTTAAAAGGTCTAAAAAAAGAAAATCTCCGAGATAATATGACGAATACAGAACTCATATTAAATATGTTATTCACCGGTAGTTGACAAAGCAACAGCATACTTTTAGCTTAACAGTTATTGCCAAATAGGTGATATAAACTAAAATTTGTCAATTTTTGTCACCTGTGTTGATTTAGCGGAATGTTGTAAATTTGGTGTGTGAATGTATTGGGCGGAAGTGTAACGCATTAACTAGAAGAGAGATGTAAAAACTTCGCTTATACGACTATATTGGTGTGATAGGCGAAGTAAAGGTGCGCCTATAAACAAGTTACCGCTAATGCTATTGAGACGATTTACTTATCAAACCGACACGTTAAATATAAAAAAACGTAAATTTGAACCGAACTAACTAATGGAAACTAAAGTGAAATATCAAAATAACCAATTAAGAGACTATTCGACCTTGTTTTCAAGGAACGAGGTACTTTCTTGGTTAAAAATGGACTTTACTTCTATGGACTTTAAAATCCAACGCTACGATAACAAGTGGCTTAAATCAAGCAATGCAACATATTTAGACTACCTTAAATATGTGTATTCAGTTTTAGCTTTGAACTATCAGAGCGAATACATTTTCAAAAATGAATTTTTGAATGAATGGCTTATTTCTGAAATTGGAGAGGATAATTCCAAAATATTTAGCGAATTCAGAGTAGGAAATTCTGTGGCTGATTTAGTTATGTTCAATGGCTGCTCCAAAGTTTTTGAGATAAAAACAGAATTTGATTCGGATTTTCGATTGCCCTTGCAACTAGAAAGTTATAAGAAAGCATTTAATCAAATTTATCTAATAGTTCCTGAAACTAAACTCAGCCTCTATGAAAAGTATGATTCAACTATTGGATTAATCACTTTCAATTCAGGTAATAAAAATTCGTTTGAAATTAATCGAAAAGCTTCGAATAATCCTGAAATTGACCCTCAAACTATAATGAGTATTTTACATACAAATGAATATAAATCCATTGTAAAAAAACATTTTGGATATCTTCCAGAAATGACGAGTTTCAGCCAATTCAAAATATGCAGTGAACTAATTTGCGAAATACCTAACAACGAATTGAATAAACTTTTTATCACTCAAATTAAAAAAAGAGGTGATAATGAAGCTTTATCTACTAGATATTACAGAGAATTCAACCAACTATTTTTAGCTCTTAAAATGAATCGAACTAATAAAAAGAAGATGATTGATATACTCAAGACTCCACTTCAATATTAATAATCATGTACTATCCATTTTTAAGGGCAAGGCAATTCGAACTCATAGCTTTAAGAGAGTTAGCTAGTGAAGTAGCGACTCAAGGAGTTATTATTCCAATTTTAGAACCTGTAAAAGAAACCCACAACAATTTAACTTTAGCTCATAAAATCTTTCTCGACAAAGGTCAAAAAGCATACTTAATTGTCAACCCAACAATTGCTGAACTTGCAGGTGATAGCAATTTTTACCTCGATTATTTAGTAACTCTAGGAGAAGGGGTTTTTATTCCTGCATTTCACTATAGAAATAATGCTGCATTTATAATTGATAGAATTGAACAATTCGAAATCTCCAACTGTATGGTAATTTGCCAAAACGACATTAGTTCAGAAGATTTTGAATTTAGAGCATTAGTTGAAAGAGCAGAAATAAGTTCAATAAATGTTAGTGACCCAAATAAAAACAGAACACTTCACCGATTTCTGAGAAGCTTAGATAAAAATTACATACGCTTAGACGATTTATTCGAAAAGAAAGCTAGAAATAGGGATTATTTGGATATTGAGGGGCATAGATTTTCCGAAGAGCACCTTTATTTCCAAGATGAGGGTTTTATTGGATTCTCAGATTATACAGTACTCCCAAGCGAATATATTGATGGAGGAAGTACACCGAGAGCTGTAGCTATTCATTTAACATATTTGTTTAGCAAAAATCAAATTTGGATTAGACATTTCACATCAGAAACCAATGACTCTATAGCCAACGTACAGGGTAAATTTGCTGAAGCTGCCAAAAAAGCGGTAATCTATTGTAGAGAAAACGGAATTACTAACTCAGCAATTACTGAATTGGAATCTTACTATGACAATCAACACTATCCTGGCTTAGGAACAGTTAAAAAAATATCTATTAAAAACCATTTATTGGTTGTATGCCATTATTTAAAAAATAGATAATTACATGAAGGTTTGTGCTAATTGTTTTTCCGACAAAGAACTTAAAGGCTTTATTCTCACCAGCACTGAAATAGGTGATTGCATTGTTTGCTACTCTAAAAGTCAGCCTCTTTTGGACCTCTCGGAACTATACGATTTTTTTCAAGAGTTGATAGACAATTTCAGGTTAGTAGATGATGGCTTAAATCTTATTTCAAAGATCCAAGGAGATTGGAGTTTTTTCACTTCTAACGAAATCGCAAATCAGGTTTTAAACTTTGTACTTCCAAAAATACAAACGCAAATAACTTCTCCTGATGAATTTGTGAATTATTCAAATGAAATAATTGCAAACTTTGGTCATTGGGAAACTTTGAAAGATGAACTAAAATGGAAGAATCGTTTTGTTATTGATATTCATCGTCTTGGGAAAGGGGAATTCAACTGGGATGCATTCTTGCGTGACATTAATACTCAATTCAATTTAACCAACAACATTGAATTGTTTCGTGCAAGAATTCATCATAAAAGTGGGCTACCAGTTTACACTAATGAAGAAATGGGTTGTCCTAATAAAGAAATTGCTAGTGGCGGTAGAGCCAATCCTGCGGGAATTCCTTTCTTATATTTAAGTGAAGACGAAAACACAGTACTTTATGAAGTAAGAGCATCTTATTTAGATGAAATTAGCGTTGCAACATTTCAATTAAAAGAAGAAAATCCATCTGTAGATATTGTTGATTTTACTAAAGACTCTCCTCTCTTTCAACCAGACAATGTAAAAGATACGATACAAGGAAAATTATTAAGGGATAGGATTAGTAAAGATTTATCTAAACCAATGAGACGGTACGACAGTGAACTAGAGTATATACCTACACAGTTTATTTGTGAATACATTAAAGTATTTACTGGAGCAAAGGGAATTCGATTTAGAAGTTCTTTGCATAGAGAAGGTAATAATATTGTCTTCTTTGACCCAAGTTTAATGGAATGTAAAGCTGTGAAAAAAGTAAAAATTAGAGCAACTTATTTGACATCAATTGATATTGTTTGAAGAAGCACTAGGCGGTAACATTAAGCGGAGTAGAATAAATGCCCGCTAAAAATACCCCGTTATCAAGGAAGATATTGGGGCATTTTTTGCTACGTAATCCCCCCACGGATAGCATATTGTAAAGTTGGTTAAAAGGTTTGAGTTTTGTAAAAAGAAAGATATGCAAAACAAAAAGGAGCAACGCGAACAAATGATGTTGATGATAGCGGATTGGCAGGGCAGTGGATTAAATCAAAGAGCATATTGTGTTACC
>JANMLV010000039.1:0-35188 GCA_031372705.1 Bacteroidota bacterium
GCTTCAACAGAATTTGATTATTTTTCTTCCTATTTTGCAACTGCCGTTCAGCCGGACGGTAAAATTATTTGCATTGGAACAAGTTATGGATGGGATTATGAATATGGCTTTATCGCTGCCCGTTATAATGGCTCTGTTGCAGTTGGAATTAATAACGACAATGATTTAATTACGCATTTCAATATTACGCCAAATCCGGTAATCGATAATTTGGTAATTAAATTGCATGCATTAGAATCAACAGATGTTTGCATTGAAATATTTGAGATTGAAGGAAAAAAAGTTTTTAATAATATTGATCAGATGCATATCGGTGATAACTCCATCAAATTAAATATTGATAGCCTGACACCGGGCACATATATAATTAGAATTCAGTCAAATAACATTCAATATGCTCAAATGCTAATTAAAGAGTAATAGAAATCTATATTCTAAATATTGCTATAACTTCAAGCTTTTCACCGCTGTATTACAAACATTTCGTTTGTATTCCAATCTCCATTATTTAACCTCACCCAATAATTGCCTTGTGGAAGATGATTCATCTTTAATTCAACATTGTAAGTGCCGTTTGAAATTACATCTTCAAACACCGTTTGACCAAGTACATTTATTATTTGAATATTGGTATTCAATAGTGCATGGTCAACTACAATATTTATTTCGCCTGTGCTTGGGTTAGGATAGATGTTACAATTTACATTTAATTCGCCCACGCGCAATAGCACATCTGCTGAACGTGTTTTTGAAATAAAGCAACCATTGCCATAACCTACAGTATTCACTACCGGATAAATTCCCGGCGTTGCATAGGTATGTGTGTTTGGTTCGTATTCTTTTAAAACCGTGCCATCGTCAAAATCCCAGCTATTACTTGTGTAGGTTCCGCTAAGTGTATGACCAATAATTGTTGCTGTTAAATTGATGGCATCACATTCCAAGTTGAAATTTATTACCGGTTTAGTGGCAGTATTAATGTAATATGTTTTTGTATTAAAAGCTACTAAATTTCCTGTGGCATTTTCTGTAACTTCTAAATAAAAAATTATTTCCGACGCTGCTGCAAATGTAGCTGCAGGAATACTCGCCATGTTGAAGGTGTAATTTTTTCCCGTAAAAGTTGCAGCGGTTAAACTATTCGTCCAGGTAAATGTATATTCGGTTGTTGCTGCAGGGGCTAATAGTGTACCTAATTCATTGTATAAATCTGATTTTAATTTAATTTTTGCGGTATTTTTTATTAAACACGCAGGTGGCAATGTTGTGTAAATACTTGCACTATAAGGTTGTTTGTTATATAATGAACCTCCCGGAACAAACGCTTTCATGTAGTTTAGTATAAGTTCATAATCCGGATTGCCAATTAAATTATTCCATTCGTTAGGGTCTGTTTCTCTGTTTTCGCCAATATCATATAATTCCTCTTCTGTTTGGCTTGCCAGTTCATCACAAGTTAGTAATGGAGGCGCATTATTTGAGTGATATTGAATATAGTGGAATCGATTGTTCTTTACTGAATATTGTGAAAAGCAAGAACCATCATTTAAAGTGCCGGCTGAATTTTTTGTGCGAATAATTGCCAACGAAGCTTTTTCCCAAGGAAGTGTTGGATTTTGTGTAAGTGGTAAAAAACTATAGCCATCTAAATACCTTGAACCGTCCAAAAAAGTAGGTTCTTCAACATCTAATAAATCTAAAATGGTTGGAAAAATATCCATTGTGCTAACTGCTTTATTGGAAACATTGTGGACGGGGTTGCGCAAGTCGATATACATTAATGGCACTCTCAAATCTGTTTCCCATAATGAAAATTTGCCCCAATGTTTTTTTGTTCCCATTGAAAATCCATGGTCTGCAGTTAAAATGATAATAGTATTATTATATACTTCAGGATGTAATGCCAATTCATCTAAAAATCTACCTATTTCATAATCTGCAAATTGTATTCCGGCAATATATGCTGAAATAGCATTTGCTCTTTGTGATTCTTGTAAAATTGCAATGCGTTCACTGTCAGTTAAAATGGGATCAATTTCAGGTAATGGCACCAAATCATATCCATACGACATAAATTGATCATGCTCATTGGTGGAAGCAAATAATTGTCCCATATAGCTCAACGAATCATAATCGCTCCAAACAGGATTCGGTTGCGGAGGCATAACTAATCCATTTGGTGGATATGCGTTGTAAGGTTCATTATATGGTTTGTTAAATGGCTCTGCATAAATATCACCAAGATACCAATCAGGAAAAAAGCTTTCAGGAACATAAAGTGGAGCATGAGGTTGTTTAATGCCTAAGCCCAGAAAAAATGGTTTACCGCAAGTGATGTCGGTGCCGAATGTATCAAAGTCTTGAATAAATTCTATCGCTTTATTTACACTTACATCGTCTTCCATATATGGTAAAATGGAGTCATCTAATCGAGCCCATTTTAATAAAAAAATACCTTCATTTGCAGCATTGCCAATTGGATCAATAATATCATCTTGAACATATGTAAATTCGTCGTTCCATGAAAAATCGCGACTGCATGGGTCGGGGTTATCACTGTCGAAATCGGCATATGCTTCATAACAATGGAACACTTTTCCGATACTATAGGTATAATAACCGGCAGAATCTTTTAAATATTCGGGGAGGGTAAATACTTCGCCGTTGCCGTAAATAGGTTTGAAGTTTTTTCTAAAATCTAAACAAGCGTAGGAAGTATTATCATAAACTTGCGTGTATTCCGAATCTTTTCCAACAAGAATTGATGTGCGTGAAGGTGCACATTTTGGTGAAGGCGCATGTGCATTTAAAAAAACGGTGCCTTGTTGCTGCAGCGCATATAAGTTTGGTGTTAATACTTGCGGCTGACTGTTATAACCCTGAATATACGTTGCCAAATCGTCGGAAATAATGTAAATTATATTAGGCTGTTCTGCTTGCGCTAAGATGACGTTATAGGAAAAAGTCATCAATCCTATTAAAAATGCCAATCTTTTCATAGTATCTGATAATATGGTGTGTGTGAACTTAAGAAGCTAAAAGTAGCTTTTTTGAATAAATACACCAAACCTCAGAACAAATAATCGGCTTTAGCCTTCACCAACCGCAAACATATAGGAATAGATTTGCAGCAAAAACGAAGTAGATAATTTATTAAAATTAATTTCCCTCAACTGTTTGCCGCACACCTTCTTGCGGTGAAGTTGCTTTTATACCGAAACGCTTTTCAAATTTACTGCTGTCAAAAACGTAATCCACTTCATATTGATACATCATTTCCGGAAACTCTTTCATAATTGGAATAAATAATCCCATTATTCGAATCATCCATTTTGGAACCACCATGTAAGTAGGTTTCACTTTCATTTCTTTTGCAAAAAGCTCAATCCATTGCTTACCTGTAATTTTTTCAGATGTAGTTGGAACATGCCATGTTTGATTAAAGGCATCGGCTGTATTACCTATAATTGCAGTTGCTTTAGCGGCATCGGGTGTAAATGTATAGGTATGCACAAAATCAACACTGCCAAAGTAATTGGCTTTCTTTCCTTTTTTATAGTTTGCCACTACGGTTGATACTAAAACGCTTTTATCATTTTCGGGGCCATAAAAATCTGCCGCCCGGGCAATTACAGCCTGAATTTTATTTTGTTTAACAGCATCCCAAATCATATCAACTACTTCTCGGCGTACCGCACCTTTTTTACTTGGTGGATTCAGTGCAGATGTTTCAGTCATATGTGGAATGGCATCTTTTGTATAACTATAAACGTTATCAAAAAAAACTAGTTTGGCGTTATGTCGTGCACATGAATCAATCACATTGCGCATCAGCGTTGGCCAGTTTGCTTTCCAAACCTTCAGGGTGTATTCAAAGCCAACCACTACATAAACTATCTCGCTACCGGCAATGGCTCCATCAACTTGCTTTGGGTCGCTCAGGTCGGCAGGATAAAGTGTGTCGGTTTCGTTTACTTGCTTCGGGTTGCGACTCACCAAACGGATATCGTTAGTGTATTGGGTGAGTTCTTTTGCAAGTAGCTTGCCTATTGTTCCTCCGGAGCCTAAAATAGTTTGCATAATAGTGATTTTGTTGTGATGACGTATGAACTGAGTAATTATTGTTATTTAAATTAAATTTTTTTGGTCGGCTATTTCATTCAGCAAATTTAGCCCCTGCAGCTTTCACCTTTTTAAATATTTTGCAATCCATATCATGTGCTCCCGGTAAATAACCGGTGCTCATTAAAAATTCATTTACAATTTCTCCACCGGTAAACTTAAACGTAGTTTTAAATAGTTTAGTCCACTCCGTTTTTGTTTTTGGATGATGATGGTCTAACCATTGTTTAAATGAACCAAACTCCTTTTGCAACGAAATTATTACTTGCGCATTGTGAATTGCAGCATTAATTTTTAACCTGTTCCTGATAATACCGGCATCCTGTAAAAGCCTTGCTATATCTGCATCTCCATATTTCGCAACTTTTTTAATGTTAAAATTGTGAAATGCTTTCCTGAAATTTTCTTGCTTATTTAAAATGGTTGTCCAGCTTAATCCCGCCTGATTTATTTCTAATATTAATCTGCAAAATAATTCGTTGTCGTCTAATATTGGAAATCCATATTGGGTATCATGATAAATTTTATGAGCAACTTGTTCGTTTTTAGCAAATCCATTAACAAATGTGCAATATGACATGAGCAATAATTTTTGCTAAAATAATACTTAATTATTAACCCCTCAATTCCTGTGTTGTTTCAATAGATGCCAATTATTTAAATCTATAGCCTAAAACCTGCCATTTTAGCTTAGGGGTTAGCATTTTTATCAAACAGGCCTTTTTGATTCAAGTTTACAGCCCTAAATCGTTCAGTTTATTATCATTTGAAGGCGCAAATTTACCGGTAAGCTACTTCTACACATATCTGCACATACAAACATTTGCATCTTTGAGTCTTATTATTATTTTTACAATATAATAACATAACTGCACCAACTAGTACATGCCAGCAACAACCCAACAAGGCTCAGAACAGGAACCAATACTCAAACTCAATGAGTCGATTCCGCTGCATCATATTAAAGTTTGGGTGTTAGCACCACATCTTGAAACAAACGACCCGAATCTTGATTATTACTATGACTTTTCGCAAAGCATAGCCGAATACACCAGAACATTTGATGAGTTAGGAATTAATTGGCAATGGCAGCCGGTTACTATGGGTAATTATATAACCGTAATTGAGCAAATTGCCGCAGATCGCGATGCGAAAATTAATTTCCCTATTGTATTTAATATTTGTGATGGTGATGAAATTAATGGAACACCCGGCGTGTCGGTGGTAAATTTATTGGAAACTAAAGGTTTAACCTATACCGGAGCTGATGCCTATTTTTATAATATAACCACTTCTAAAATTACCATGAAGGAGGCTTTTGATTTAGCAGGTGTTCCAACTGCAAAGTGGGAAGCAATAACATCTCGCAATCAAAATATTTCAGGCATTTTTGAAAGACTTGGTTCGCCACTCATAGTAAAACCTGCCGTTTCCGGCGGAAGTATGGGGGTTTGTATTAAAAATGTGGTAACAAATGAAGCAGATTTAACGGAACAAATTCATAAAATGTTCGACGGCTATCGCGGATGGCAATTGTCGAGTGGAGGAGTAGTGGTGGAAGAATATATAAATGGTCCGGAGTTTACAACTATGATAGTTGGTTCATCAGATCAATCGAAGTATAGTAATATTTATGCACCTGTAGAACGTATTTTTCATGAAGCATTACCTGATAATGAAAAGTTTTTATCGTTCGATAGGCTTTGGGAGATTTATGAGGAGGAAACACCGATGCCTGATAATGGTAATTTTTATCAATACGAAACACCTAATCCGGCATTAATTAGAAGAATAAAAAAAATTAGTTGGGATGCTTATGTATCAAATGCCGGCAAGGGATATACTCGCGTAGATTTGCGAATGGATAAAAACACAGGTAAAATTTCGGTGCTGGAAGTTAATGCGCAATGCGGTTTAAGTGAAGATGAAAATTATACATCAATCGGTGCCATATTGCGATTTAGCGGAAAAACATTTACGCAATTAGTAGTTGAAATAATTAATGATGCAACTTTGCGTTGGATGAAAAAACACCGCATGCGTAAAGTGCCGGCTTTGGTAAAAACTTATTAAATAAATTTTCATTTGCAAATAAGCGCCAACAATATTACAATCCCCGAAAATGGAAAAGGCCTGAAAATTTGCGTGCTGCAACCCGACTATTCAACTTCAAATGTTGATTACCAATTTTATGACCCTCCGCGTGACTTATCGCAATTTATGCCGGAAGCACAATTTAATCATGTATTTCTAAATAAACTTACAACCTATTCGCAACTGCGCGAATTAAATAAAGAAGGATATGATATTTTCGTGAATTTATGCGAAGGTTATCTCGATTGGACAATCCCTTCTGTTGATGTTATTTATTATATGGAATTATTAGGGATGCCATTTACCGGTCCAACTTCCATTTTATACGATCCTACTAAAGATTTAATGAAATATGTTGCATTTGCAGCAGGCGTTAAAACACCTCCGTTCGCATTAATTTCAGATACCGGAAATTTAAATGTTGAAACCGCTCATCTTAATTATCCGCTTTTTGTAAAACCGGCCAAAGCGGGCGATAGTCTTGGTGTTGATGATAAATCGTTAGTGCAAAATGAAGAGGAATTACAACATAAAGTAAATGCAATAATTAGTGAATACGGCCCATTGTTGGTTGAAGAATATATTGCCGGCAGAGAATTTACAGTTATGATTGCCGCGAATCCTTACGATAGGTCAATGCCTTATTTATTTAAGCCGATTGAATATATTTTTCCGGATAATTTCAGTTTTAAAACATATTCACTCAAAACATCAGAGCTGCATCCAACTGCAAATATTCCGGTTGATGATGATGAAATAGTTTTGAAATTACATACCGCAACGCGACAAATATTTGAAGGATTTAATGGTGTTGGGTATGCGCGTTTAGACTTCAGAATGAATGATAAAGGAGAATTGTTTTTCCTTGAAATTAATTTTACATGTTCTGTATTTTATAAGGATGGATACGAAGGAAGTGCAGATTATATTTTAAAAGAAGATGGCTTGGGGCAAAAAGGATTTTTCAATTTAATTATTAAAGAAGGCATTGCACGTTATCGCAGAACCCATAAACCATATCGCCTGCAAGGAAATTCTAAAGCCGGTTATGGTATTTTTGCAAATAGGGTTATTTATAAAGATGAAATTATTTTTCCGGGCGAAGAATCAGCTCAACGAATTGTAACCAAACAGTATGTTGAAACGCATTGGTCTGAGGAAGCAAAGGAAGTTTTTCGCAGATATGCCTATCCAATTAGCAATGAAGTTTTTTTATTGTGGGATAACGACCCTAACGGTTGGGCGCCTCAAAACCATAGCTGTGTGCCCAATACAGTTTATGATGGTTTAAATGTGAATGCACTTCGTGATATACGTGTAGGTGAAGAATTAACACTCGATTATACCACGTTTCTGGACGAAAATATGGAACCTTTTGAATGCAAATGCGGAAATGCAGGGTGCAGGGGTTTAATTAAAGGCACTCCCGGCAATTCAATTACGAATATTGCTACAAAACGCAGAGGATAATCTACTTTGCTTATTTTTGCGCACAAGTAATCAGATTTATGAAAAAAATTATCGTTTTAGGAGCCGGCATGGTTGGCAGAGCAATGGCTATCGATTTAGCTAAAGATTTTGATGTAACCTCTGCCGATATCAGCAACGAAAACCTTGATCGGTTAAAGTTATTTGGTATTAATACTGTGCAAGCTGATTTAATGGATAAAGAAAAGATTAAATCATTAATTGCAGATAAAGATTTGGTTATAGGAGCGGTTCCCGGATTTATGGGATTCGACACTTTTAAAACTGTTATCGAAAGCGGTAAAAACACCAGCGATATTTCATTTTTTGATGAAGACCCGTTTGTATTAGATGAGATAGCCAAAAAAAATAATGTAACAGCTGTAATGGATATAGGTGTTGCCCCCGGAATGGATAATATTATTTTAGGTTATCACAACAAGCGCATGGAAGTGACCGATTTCGTTTGTTTGGTTGGAGGATTACCTGCAGCAAGAATATGGCCTTATGAATATAAAGCTCCATTTTCTCCAATTGATGTGTTAGAAGAATACACACGCCCGGCGCGCTTTGTTAAGGAAAGTAAATTAGTTGTTAAGCCCGCACTCAGCGAACCCGAATTAATGGATTTTAATGAAATTGGAACACTGGAATCTTTCAATTCCGATGGACTTCGCTCTTTAATAAAAACAATGCCGCATATTCCAAATATGATTGAACGCACATTGCGTTATCCGGGTCATATTGAACTCATGCGCGTAATGCGTGAAACCGGGTTTTTCAGTAAAGAAGAAATTTTGGTTAAAGGTGTTCCAATTCGTCCACTCGATGTTACATCAAAATTATTATTTCCAAAATGGAAACTTGGCGATGAAGAAAATGAATTCACTGTAATGCGTGTAATTGTATCCGGTAAAGAAAATGGTGCGCATAAAACCTATACATACGATTTGCTCGACCGTTATGATGCCAAAACAAAAACATCCTCAATGGCACGAACAACAGGTTACACTTGTACCGGTGCAGCTCGTTTAATTCTCGATAATAAATTCAATCGCAAAGGTGTTTCTACCCCCGAATTTGTTGGCGAAGATGAAAATAATTTCCAAGCAATGATTGATTACTTAAAAGCCAGAAACATTCATTACAAGCTAACAGTATCATAACACACACAGCTATGCTCTGCCGAATCTCCCGATTCGGCTGCGGCTCCTTGCGGATTCCATCCGCACACCAAATGCCAAACCACAACCAAATTTCATTTTGCACTCCAAATTTTAATCTTAACAAATACAAATTTTAATTGCAACCTCAAATTAACGTATACCTTAATCACCAATTCACCTACAACACATAGCAGCTGCATTGCAATTAATATTCACTAAAGGAATTAATTAAATGTCCAACAAATCTATTTCCATCACAGCCAACCAATTACTATAATTCCTGGCGCTGCTAAACAAGTAATGTTCAGGTAAATCAACAAAACCGGCTCGTACCGGATTTTGATGTATGTAATTCAATTTTTGTAATAAAAAACTGCGCGAAAAGCATTCTTTAGGTTGGTTATCTGTTGTCCAAAATTGATGATTGCTTTTTAAGTTGCGTTTGTACGTTGCAATTTCAAACCGTTTTAACATCCACGATGCCCTACTTTCATGAATTTCTGTTATCTTTTTAAGGATATTTACTGCAGTAAATTTTTTAAAACTTGCTATATTGGAAGATAATTTTCCGAAAGGACTTTTCATTATTGCATGAATGTGATTTGTCATAATTACATAACCGAAAATTTTTAAATCCATTTCTTTGCGACAATAATCAAAACTTTCAATTGCAATATCTCGATAAATTTTGCGTGAAAAAATATCAATCCAATCAACAACTTGAAATGTTAAAAAATAGGTTGCATATTGATCATGAATAGCATAGCCTTCTTGCTTCATTTGTTTTAATTTTAGGATAAACAATAATTAAAAATAAAAACTTAGGTTGGAAGATTAAAGATTATTATTAAAATAAGTACGGCTAAGCGGAGTTGTTTTAGTGTGGAGTAGGTTGTAAAAAGGATTTTATTTAAAATTACTGCTTCGGTTGGAGATGAGAAAGCGGATGGAATCCGCAAGGAGCCGCAGCCGAATCGGGAGATTCGGCAGAGCCGGGCATCAGTGCAGCTCGTTTAATACTTAATAATAAATTTAACCGCAAAGGCGTTTCTACCCCCGAATTTGTTGGCGAAGATGAAAATAATTTCCACGCAATGATTGATTATTTAAAAGCCAGAAATATTCATTACAAGCTAACTATATCATAAAACGCGCAGCTATGCTGCAAGTTGCGTTTTAGTCATTGGAGAATTGTTTTGATTTTTATTCGGAATCTGTATGTTGCTCAGTAATGATTTTCCGCTTAGGGAAATTAAATAACCAACTGGTAATAACAGGTATTATAAAAATAGCAACTGTGATTATTGAAAAATATAAATCAGTTTTTTCACTTTCCATGAAATGACAAAGTGCTGTATCTCTCCCGAATTCATAGCAAATAAAGGATAACATTAATTTTAAACCAAGTAATGCTATTATTAAAAATGCCGATGTATTTAGGAAAGTATATTTTTCTAAAAGTTTAATTACACCTTGAGCAACAAAACGTATAGCAAGAATTCCAATAAATACACCAAGGCAAACTAAATAAATATTATCAGTATAGGCAACTGCAGCAAATACGTTATCAATCGAAAAAGCAAGGTCCATTATATTAACCAATATAACGGTGCTCCAAAAATTTCCAATCCTGCCCACTGTATTTCTATAAAACCAATTGTTTTGTTTATTAAGCATGTCATCGCCGGTAGTTGGCGTTGCTTTTGTTCTGAAATAATCTACAGCTAGGTATAATAAATACAACCCGCCTAAGGCTTTAAGCCAAACTACTTTCATTAACCATGCAGCAAGTAATAATGCAAGTCCTCTAAAAAAGTATGCACCGAAAATACCATATCTAAGTGCTTTACCACGTTGGCTTTTAGGCAAATCCATTACCATTGTGCCCATCACTAAAGCATTGTCAACGCTTAACATACTTTCAATTAAAATTAAATTGAAAACAATAATTGAAGCCTCTGTCGGTGTGTGTCCGAAAAACTCAACGAAGTCGAAAAGTATCAAATCAAGAATCATAGATTATAAAAGTATATTACAATTGTTCATTTTGCAACTGTTGTTCCCATTTCCATGCTGAGTCCATCATTTCATTTATGCCACGCTTGGCCTCCCAATGTAATACCTCAGCAGCTTTTTTATTATCAGCATAAATAGCAATTACATCGCCATCGCGACGCGGACCCATTGCGTAATTTAATTTTGTATTGCTTACGGTTTCAAACGCATTTATAAGTTCTAACACCGAAACACCATTTCCACTGCCTAAATTAAATACTTCAAAATTATTAGTTTGATCTTCGTTGAGCTGATTCTGTAATGCTAATGTATGCGCTTCAGCAATATCCATAACATGAACATAATCACGCACACAACTGCCATCTTTTGTCGGATAATCAAACCCATTAATGGTAAGTTGCCCTTTTTTGCCAATTGCTGTTTGCGTAATATTAGGCACCAAGTTTTCGGGGTCAGCAAATGGGATTTCACCAATTCTCCCGCTTTCATGGGCGCCTACCGGATTAAAATAACGCAATGCAATAAATTTAATGGCAGAAGTTTTCGCATGAGATGCAATCATTTGTTCTGAAATCAGTTTTGTCCAACCATAAGGTGATTCCGGTGATGACAAAGGTGTAGTTTCTGAAACCGGTAATTCATTTGTATTGCCATAAACACTGCATGAAGAAGAAAACACAAAATTCGGAATATTATATTCTTCTGCAATACGTAAAATATTAATAGTTGAATTGATATTATTATCAAAATATATTAACGGTTTTTGCATCGATTCTCCAACCGATTTAAATGCGGCAAAATGAATAATGCCTATTACATCTTGATGACTATGCATAATATTGCGCAGTTTAGGTAAATCACGCAAGTCAACTCTATAGTTAATAAAATCTTTTCCACTGATAGATTTTATTCTATCAGGAACAAATTGCTTCGACCTCGATAAATTATCGATGGATACAACATTAAATCCCTTTTCCATTAAATCCAACGCTGTGTGCGAGCCAATAAATCCGCAGCCTCCCGTAATTAATATTGTTTTTCCCGGTTCCAATATATTTTATTTAATTAATCTCATTAAATATTGTCCGTAGCCACTTTTCATAAGCGGCTGTGCAATTTTTTCCAGTTGCTCTGCATTTATAAATTTCTTGCGAAAAGCAATCTCTTCAATACAACCAATATTTAAACCCTGACGCTGTTCAATTAATTGAATAAATGTACTTGCAGCCATTAATGAATCAAAAGTGCCTGTATCGAACCATGCAGTTCCTCTTGGTAATACGCTCACTTTTAATTTACCACGTTTTAAATATTCTTTATTTACATCCGTAATTTCATATTCGCCGCGCGGACTAGGTTTTAAATTTCTAGCAATTTCTACTACATCGTTATCATAAAAATATAATCCCGGAACGGCATAGTTTGATTTAGGTGCAATTGGCTTTTCTTCAATTGATAATACATTGCCTGCTTCATCAAAATCTACAACACCATAACGTTCAGGATCGCTAACGTGGTAAGCATAAATTATTCCGCCATATGGATTACTATTGGCAGTTAATAATTCACCCATGCCAACACCGTGAAAAATATTATCACCCAAAACTAAAGCAGCTTTGTCGTTACCAATAAACTCAGCTCCTAATGTAAATGCCTGCGCCAATCCATCCGGCGATGGTTGTTCTTTGTATGAAAAGTTGCAACCCATTCTGGAGCCATCTCCCAGCAATCGCTGAAATCCGGGTAGGTCGTAAGGTGTTGAAATAATTAGAATGTCTTTAATACCTGCCATCATGAGGGTCGACAATGGGTAATAAATCATTGGCTTATCATAAATCGGCATCAATTGTTTGCTGATGGCCAAAGTAATGGGATGGAGGCGTGTTCCCGATCCGCCTGCTAAAATAATTCCTTTCACAGTTTAGTTGTTTTGGGGCAAAGATAGGGGTTCGCGCTTTTATCGCCGCATTTAACGGTTCAAACCTACCTTGGTAGTAGCTGAAGTTGGGTCAAAACCCTTTCTAGGGGCTGAATAGAACCATATTGCAACGGCTAAACCCAGTAGCAAACAAGCGACTATTTGATGTGTAACACCAAGCATTACCGGAATATTAATTTTTGAACCTACTAACGTAAATATGCCTAAACAAAATTGAATCACTAAACCGCCTAATAACGCGTTATTTAACTTATGCATTATTGGCGAACTAAACTTGCGATTTTGAAACCAAAAAATAATAATGCCCAATGCAACAATCAATGCAAATGTGCGATGTAAAAAATTTATTTCAGGTGTTAAAGCAACTAATTTTTCTGCTGAACCTAAGTTATTAAATGCTCCTTCGGGAATAAATTCGCCGTTCATTAATGGATAAGTATTGTAAATTCTTGCCGCATCGGTTCCTGCCATTAATCCACCTAATGCAATTTGAATTAATATAAGCGCGAGCACCCATTTTATACCTTTATTTGCAGTTGGATGATAAGTGGTGATATCTTTTTTACGATATGCTAATGCTAACCAAATAAGATACATAAATACAATCAACGCTAACAATAAATGTATGGTAAGTTTACTCGGGTCTACCCATGGGTCGCCGTCTAAACCACTTGCTACCATTACCCATCCAACGAACCCTTGCAGCCCGCCAAGCACAAATACCACTAATAATTTTCGTATCCACGAACCATTAAATTTTTTCTTTAAAACAAAATAAATAAATGGAAACAAAAATACCATCCCAATTATTCGTGCCCACAAACGGTGAATAAATTCCCACCAATAAATATTTTTAAATTGATTAACTGTAAATTCGGTATTTATTTTTTCAAACTGTGCAGATTGCCGGTATAATTCAAATTCTGCTTGCCAGTCTGCTTCAGAAGTTGGTGGCATACTACCCATTACCACATCCCATTCAGTAATAGACAAGCCCGATTCCGTTAGTCGCGTAATACCACCTAGCATTACTTGCACCAAAACCATCAACACACCCACCCACAACCAAATTCTGACACTTTTCATATTCATGCTTGTTTCTGCAAAATTACTTGTCCATCTCGTTAAAACTTGTATTTTTATCTCCTAATTAAACTAAAATTTGTAATCAATGTTCAAATTAAACCATTTAAGAAATTTTGCACTGTTGTTATTCGTAATAGCGTTAGCGGCATGCGAGCCTGTTATAACGCCCGATTTAACCGATAACCCCGATGATCCGCAATATGCCTTGGCAGGAGTAGAAACCAAGCCCGCCAATAAGTTCACCAATTTGTTTAATCGTTTTGGCAATGGTTGGACAGGCGGAGATGCCACATATTCGGTACTATTGCCCGATGGACGCACTGTTTGGATGTTTGGTGATTCGTTTTTAGATACTGTTTATGCCGATTATTCGCGCCCAAGTACAGGGTTAATTCGCAACTGTTTTATGGTTCAAACAGGAGGAAGTATGATAACCAAATGCGGTGGAACTATTGATGACCCATTGGCATTGGTTGATACTGATGACCCTTCTGATGAATGGTACTGGCCGGGCGATGCAACCGTAATTGGCGGAAACTTATATGTATTCTTCATGTATTTTGTAAGAACCGGACCCGCTGCATTCGACTTTGCTTATCAGCGCACCGACTTGGTTACTTTTAGCTTGCCGGGCATCGTTGAAACAGGTCGCACTACCTTTTATACCAATCCGGATATTTTATGGGGTGCTTCGCTGATGGAAGATGGTGATTATATTTACGTGTATGGCGCCGAACAAGCATTTTTAACAAAATATGCGCATATCAGTAGATTTCCCGCAGGAAATATTAATGGAACGCAAGAGTTTTGGAATGGTACTGCTTGGGTTACCACTGAACCGGCAACTAGCTTAGGTCGATTAGAAAAACAAAGCGGTTTGCCTGTAGCCACATCTGCACAATTTGCAGTTTTTTATTACGGCGGAACTTATCGATTAGTAACACAAGAAGATTTATTCAGCCCTAATATTTATACTTGGGAATCAACAACACCAAAAGGCCCTTGGAAAAAACGCCAAACCGTTTATGTAACACCCGAAACCGGTGGCGATTTATGGACATATAACGCTTATGTGCATCCGCAATTTGTAACGCCCGATGGGTATTTACTGCTATCTTACAACGAAAACAGCCTCAACTTTTTCGATTTGTTTGACGATGCCAGAATTTACAGACCGAAGTTTATTTATTACAAATATTTATAATTAAATAAAAGCAAAGTCGGATAGCAAATAATTATTTTCTGCTATCCGACTTTTTAATTATAACAAATTAAGCTGTCTCTACTTCTGTTGTATACCAATTTATATTTCTGGTAAGATACATCGTTAACGATAGCATAATTACCAAGCCTGCACTTCCCAGCAATAATGCATAGTCGCTGGCTTGCAGCGTTACAAATAAGTAGCTGTAAAGGACAGATAATATCAGCATTAACAAGGCCGACAGCTTTTTAATTTTAAATACTGCGAGTGAATATAAAGTAATCATTATAATTACAACAGCTGCTGAAATCAAATATGCAACATTAAAATTCACGTGCTCTGAAATAGATAATAGTAATACATAAAATAAGCACAATGCTAATCCTACTAATGTATATTGAAATGGATGTATTTTTTTCTTATTAATTATTTCTATCAAAAAGAAAACTAAAAATGTTAATCCTATGGTAAGTATGGCATACTTTACGGAGCGAATTGTTTTCTGATAATCATCTGCGGTATTAACCAAATCAACACCAAAAGCCGATTGCTTCATTTGTTGAGCGTAAACATCATCGTCCCAAACTTGGGGATAATTTCTATTGAGTTCTAAAATTTCCCAATTTGAATTAAATCCGTCAGCAGTAATTGTTTTATCATCAGGCGAAAATGCACCCGTAAATCCGGGAGTAGCCCAAGGTGATTTAATATTTATAGTTGTATTATTTCCCAACGGTAAAAATTGAATTGTTTCCGTTCCTTGAAGTTGTAATTTAAAATCGAAATTACAGTTACTCAGTGTGGCATAATTAATATTAAAAGGCACCGTAACACCGCTTTCGCCAACTATTTTCGTTTTTAATCCTGATTTTACAGGATGGGCTTGATTATTAATATTTACCTTAATATTATTTTGAATGCCGCTCATGTCGGTAATACCTATTGTCATGAAAGCATTATTCCATTGCGGTATTCCGTCAAACTGCGCATTTTGCAATGCCTGTAAATCAAACGCACCATTTACTTGCAATTGTGCATCGTACACAGTTATTTCATAGATGCTGCGTTTCAATTTTTCAGGCTGCATATTTCCAACAACTGAAAGGGTTTCCGGAAGAAAGTTTTTCTGATGCCATTTTTTCTCTCCGTTAGGCAGGGTTTTATAGTAAGGCACAGATAGTACCGGCCCTGCCACTATTTGCTCACCTGCCCATGCCTTTTCAACCTCCGTTTCCACCGTTCTACCGGTGCTTTCACGTTCAAAAACAATAAGCTGAACCATATTGGCCGGAACCAACATCAATAAGGCAATAGCGCCAATCATCAGCATTTTAAATGTAACTGAGGTGCGTATCCACGATTTTTGGGGCTGCTCCTCTGAAGGATTTGTTTGAATGTTCATAGAATTTTATTAACTTTGAAGTACAAAGTTCTTTGTTTTTGGGAGAAAAACAAATATTTAACGTTTTTTAATCTTTCACATTGAAATACTGAAAATTTTGAGCAACGAAACTTGGTTATGTAATACCTTTGTCACTAATTGATTTTAGCATTAATTTCCACCCAATTGCAACTCAACCATCCTAAACTAATTGACCTCCTTCAACAAGCCTATTCGGCTGAAAAGGCTGCAGCATTTGCTTATCAAGGTCATGCCGGTTCGGTAAAAAGTCAAGCTGAAAAATTGGCAATAAAACAAATTGAAAACGACGAATGGGTGCATCGCGCTGAAGTATTAGCAATAATGCAGCATTATCAAATTCCTATTTCAAAATATTATGAGTTCCGTTTTCATGTAGTCGGAAAAATTATCTCATTTAGCTGCTATGTTATTGGTTGGTTTATGCCTTTTTATTTTGCAGGCAATTTAGAAAGTGGCAATGTTTGCGAGTATTTCCGCATGAAACAATATTTTAACAGCCTCGGTATCACGGAACACGACAAAATACTGTATGAAATGGGTATCAAAGAAAAAGAACACGAAGTGTATTTTCTAAGCAAAATTACCAATAACAAACTGCTGCCCATTTTCGAAAAAATATTCGGATGGGGTTCCCGCAAAAGCCTCAACAATGTTGACCTCAATAAAAAATATCCTGTCGAATCATCTGATATTTACTGCAAAAAATAATCCTCAAACTTTGCGTGAAAAGGAAAGGAACCTAACTTACACCGCAGTACCAAGTGCAGATCTAACGGATTAAACAGATTTAGCACAGATTAACTTTTTGGTAGGAATGGCTGTTAATCTGCACATCAGCACATTAGCAAATCAGCACATTGGCTTCGGCTGTTCCATTTGCACATTTGCACATTTGCACATCTGCACATCGGCTGTTTTGGCTGCTCCGGATGTTTCTCCGCGACTCCGCAACTCCCTCTCTCCGCGTGAAAAAAAGGAAAATAGATTAAACGGATTTAGCACAGATTAACTTTTTGGTAGGAATGGCTGTTAATCTGCACATTTGCACATCTGCACATCAGCACATTAGCTCCCCCCTGCACAATAATCTCAATCTCTATGCGTTAACCCCTTGTTTCCGTAACTTTGCACTGTTTTAATGCGACTATTTAGAAATTTTAATGTCTTTGCTCTTGCTACAGCACTTTTGTGCAGCAATAACCTAAAAGCCCAGGAAGCTGAAATCGGCCTCTGGGGCGGTATTACCAACTCTTTTGGCGATATTAACAACTCTATGGAAAGCATGCAATTCATAAAGCCGGGGGCCGGAGCATTTTTCCGTTATAACCCGAATCCGCGTATAGGATATTACTTCGGATTAAGTGGAGGACAAACATTTGGATACGATTCCATATCATCAAACCCTTATCAGAACCAAAGAAACCTGAGTTTTCGCACAAATGTGTATGATTTTTCGGCTCGGTTGGACTTTAATTTCTTGCCTTTGGAGCGCGAAAAGGCTAAATATTGGTTTTCACCCTATGTTTTTATGGGTTTGAGTTTGTATTATTTCAATCCGCAAGCCTATATCGACGACCAATGGGTCGATTTACAGCCACTTGGAACCGAAGGTCAACAATTTCCGGAACTAACCGGCAACGAAAAATATCAGCGTGTGCAAATTGCAGTACCAATGGGTGGAGGCTTCAAATTTGTGCTCAGCAAAAATATCACCGCAGGTATTGAAGCCAATTGGCATTGGCTTTTTACCGATTACTTAGATGATGTGAGTAAAACTTACATAGATCCATCAATTCTGGCGACCGGTAGCGATGGCGCTTTAGCAGTTGCGCTTGCCGATAGAAGTTACATTGTAGACATAGTGCCACTAGGCGAACCGGGCAAACAACGAGGCGATAGTCAACACGACGACAAATACCTTTACACCGGAATATTCTTATCCTACACATTTGTTGACCTAAAATGTCCTACTCCGGGCAAATGGGGAATGAGATAACCCGTCCTTTTTTGATAAATTTGCACCCTAATGTCAGACGTTCAACTCGACCTAAATAAACTACCAAAACATATTGCCATCATTATGGATGGGAACGGTCGTTGGGCAAAAAACAACGATAAGGCGCGTATTTATGGGCACCACGCCGGTGTGGAAGCGGTTCGAAAAGTAGTTGAAACCTGCACAGAGCTTGGCGTTCAGTATCTAACCCTCTATGCATTCAGTACCGAAAACTGGAAGCGCCCTGAAGCTGAAGTAAATGCACTCATGGAGCTTTTGGTGCGCACTATCCGCAAAGAAACGCCCGACCTCAATAAAAATAATGTGCGCATTGGTATGATTGGCGATGGACATTCGTTGCCAAAAGCTTGTATCGATGAACTTGAAGAAGCTAAAAAGATTACAGAAAATAATACAGGCCTTAACCTGATACTAGCATTGAGTTACAGCGGAAGATGGGAAATAACCAATGCCATGCAACAAATTGCAGTAAAAGTGCAAGCCGGAATTTTACATGCCGAAGACATTGATGAGCAAACCATCAGCGTTCACATGAATACCAAAAATATTCCTGACCCGGAATTATTAATTAGAACAAGTGGCGAATATAGACTTAGTAACTTTTTACTATGGCAATCCGCCTATACAGAATATTACTTTACAGAAACCCTATGGCCTGACTTTGATAAAAATGAATTGCTGAAAGCCATTCTCGATTATCAGAAACGTGAACGCAGGTTCGGAAAAACAACAGATCAAATTCAAGTAAAATGAAGAAATTAGTGCGATTATTTTTATTGTGTGGATGGATACTCGTTTTTGCAGTGAATGCAAATGCACAACAATTTGGTGTTGATTCAAATCTGATCGATTACAGTGCACCCAAAAAATACACCATAGCCTCCACTGAAATAAGAGGTGTTAAATCGCCAAACATCGATTTAAACAGCTTGATAGTAAGAACAGGATTAACACCGGGTTTACCGTTAACCGTTCCGGGTGAAGATTTTAGTATTGCAATTAAGAACCTATGGAAAATGCGCCTTTTTTCAAGCGTAGATATTGTTATAGATAAAATTCTTGGCGATCAAATTTGGATTGGCATTGATGTAGAAGAATTACCTAAAATTTCATCTTTCGCGCCCGCAGGAACTTCGAAATCGGAAGATGAAGACCTTAGGCCTTTATTGGATATTGTTGGTAACGTTACACCTTACGCTGACTTCACACGCATTCATATTGAAAATACTGTTAGAGATTATTACGCAGAAAAAGGATTCTTAAATGTTGAAGTTGATGTATATGCAAAACCCGATACCTCAAAATATAATAGCGTTATTGTTTTTATAGATGTTGAAAAAGGTCCAAAAGTAAAAATTGATCAAATTACTTTCGAAGGCAATACCGAAGTGAGCGACAGGATGTTATTAAAGCAAATGAAAGACACCAGAATGCGCACTCAATTTAATGTGTTTTACAGTAATCCGGAAGACCCAATCACAAAAAAAGATTTTGGCCCAAAAGGTATTGTAAATATTTTATCGTCTATCAGTTATGCAAATGTGTTGGATTTTATTACAGAACGTGCGCAGGTGCGTATATTTAATACTTCTAAATACGATGCCGATAAAGCAAAAGTAGATGCTCAAAATGTAGTTACTTATTATAAATCGCTTGGCTACCGCGATGCGGAAATTAAACTGGATTCGGTTTATGATGTAAGTAGTCGCGCAATTTCAATCGCATACACTGTTGCAGAAGGAAATAAATATTATTTCAGAGATATCATCTGGAAAGGAAATACAAAATATACTACTTCGAAATTGGATTCAATTTTGAGCATTAAATCAGGTGATATTTACAATCAAACTTATTTAAATCAGCGTATATCATTCGATTTAAATAAGCCGGATATTACATCTTATTATATGGACGACGGTTACTTATTCTTTAGAATTACACCGGTTGAAATTTGGGCGCAAGATGATAGTATCGATTTAGAAATTAGAATTTCAGAAGGACCTCAAGCAATTATCGACCAGATATTTATTCGTGGAAATACCAAAACCAGCGAACATGTAATCAGAAGAGAATTAAGAACCTATCCGGGACAAAAATTTAATCGTTCATTGGTTATACGTTCGCAGCGAGAAATAATAGCGCTCGGTTTGTTTGATGCAGAACAAATTGCGGTTAATCCGATTCCACATCCTGAATCAGGAACTGTAGATATTGAATATACTGTAGTTGAAAAACCATCTGACCAATTAGAATTATCTGCAGGGTATGGCGGACAAGGTTATGGTATTCTTGCCAGCGTTGGTATTGTATTAAATAACTGGAGCACCAAACAAATGTTCGAGAAACATGCATGGCGTCCATATCCATCCGGCGATGGCCAAAAAGTGTCGTTCCGTATTAATACTACAGGCCGTTTATATCAAGCATTTAATATCGGATTTGTTGAACCATGGTTCTTAGGAAAAAAACCAAACTCATTTTCTGTTTCTTTAACCAGAACGCAACTCGGATATAATATTCCCGGCACAACATTCGATGCAATTGAAGGAAACTTTATTGCCAACGGTGCATCAGTAGGATACGGCATTCGTTTAAAATGGCCTGATGATTATTTCAGTTTAATGAGCTCGGTTAACTTTTTTAATTATCAATTAGATAACTATCCGTATTTTATTGCAACAGATGGCAGCTACAATAACTTTAGTATTAAAGAAACGCTACAAAGAAATTCGTTAGACGACCCTCAATTCCCTAAATCAGGATCAGCTATTGCATTGTCGTTGCAATTTACACCACCTTATTCGGCATTTAACAATAAAGATTATACTGACCTCGATTCAGAAAGTAAATACAAGTTTATTGAATACTATAAATGGCGTTTTAATGCCGATTGGTACACACCGGTTGGTGGCAAATTTGTGTTGAGAACAGCAATTAAAATTGGATGGCTTGGATATTACAACTCAGAAGTGGGAATTCCTCCTTTCGAAAGATTCCAACTCGGTGGCGATGGTTTGTCAGGCGGATATACCAACACATTTGTTGGAACCGACGTAATTTCATTGAGAGGTTACGAAGTGCTTAGTCAGCCAAACAGCTCAACAGCAAGAACCGAATCTATCTTTAATAAATACACTTTAGAGCTGCGCTATCCAATTGTAAAATCGCAAACAGCTAATATTTATGCTTTGGCATTTGCTGAAGGCGGTAACTTATATCCGGATATTGAATCATTTAATCCACTTGAGTTGAAACGCAGTGTGGGCTTAGGTGTTAGAGCTTGGTTGCCAATGTTCGGACTGTTGGGTGTAGATTATGGCATACGGTTTGACGATCAAACACCGGGAGACCTTCAACCGGCCGATGGATTTTTTGATTACATAACTAAAAATGGAAAATTCACGGTGATTTTAGGTTTCGAACCGGAATAAATTTAAAAACTACAAGTCATGAAAAAAAGCTTATTGATTGCAATAGTAATTATTGCCACCGCACTTACCGCAAACGCTCAGCGATTTGCTTATGTTAATACTGATTATATTCTGAATAACATTCCGGAGTATAAAACAGCACAAGAGCAAATAGATAAAGTAACTACCGAATGGAAAACAGAAGTAGATAAAAAGCAAAAAGAAATTGATGAGCTTTATCGCAATTTCCAGAACGAACAATATTTACTTACCGAAGAGCAAAAGAAAGCAAAAATCGGTGAAATTGAAACCAAAGAAAAGGCTATGAAAGAATTTCAAAAGTCGAAATTCGGTTTCGAAGGCGAACTGTATAAAAAACGTCAGGAATTGGTAAAACCAATACAAGATAAAGTTTACGAAGCAATTGAAAAATTTGCTAAAGAACGTGGTTACGATTTTATATTTGATAAATCGAGCAGTACTACTATCTTGTTTGCAAATCCTGAAAACGATAAGAGTGACGATATCATCAAGAAATTAGGATACACGCCAAAAACTAATTAACTAAAACAGCTTTATAAATTACAACCCAAAAAATAATTGTTTACTATGAAGATTAAAGTATTATTTGTCAGCGCACTATTATGTTTAGCAGCCCTACAGGTTGATGCACAAAAAATTGGTTACTTAAATACTAACGAATTGTTGGTGCAAATGAAAGAAGTTAAAACTGCCGATTCTGTTTTAAACCAATATGCAGAAGAAATGCAAAAAATTTATGCATCGTATGTAATGGAATATCAGCAAAAATTGGCTGATTATCAAAATAACGCAGCTACATGGAGTGAAGTAAAGCGCGAATCGGTAGAAACAGATTTAGGCAATTTGCAAATTCGCATTAACGATTTCGAAAAGGAATCAAACAGTAAACTCGAAACAAAAAAAGCAGAATTGTATAATCCGATTCTAGAAAAAATTAAGGTAAACATTAAGTTGGTGGGTGAAGAAAATAAATTCACCACTGTGCTCGATGGTTCTGCAATGTTATATGTAGGCACCGATGCAATTGACATTATGCCAATGATGAAAAAGAAATTAGGAATTCAATAATTCCGTAATGATAATTTAAATACTAAAGCGCTCCACAAGGGCGCTTTTTTTATACCTTTGTTATTCTAAATGCAAAAGCAGTTTCCAATTGGCGTTTTCGATTCCGGTTACGGTGGCTTAACCGTACTGAAGGAGTTTGTAAATAAATTGCCCGGATATGATTTTATTTACCTTGGCGACAATGCCCGTGCGCCCTACGGAAATCGCTCTTTCGAAACCGTTTACGAATACACCTTAGAATGCGTGCAACACTTATTTAATATGGGTTGCCGATTGGTGATTCTTGCATGCAATACGGCTTCTGCAAAGGCGTTGCGCACCATTCAGCAACACGATTTACATCACCTCGATCCTAACAGAAGGGTTTTAGGTGTAATTCGACCTACTTCCGAAATTGTTGGAAAAATTACGCAGACAAATTCAGTAGGCATTTTTGCAACATCAGGAACTGTTAATTCGGAAAGTTATGTAATCGAAATTGCAAAATTTTATCCGCAAATTAATGTGGTGCAAGAAGCTTGTCCAATGTGGGTGCCATTAATTGAAAATAACGAATTAGATACCCCCGGTGCCGACTATTTTATTCAGCAACATGTTGGTCGCTTACTCCACAAAAGAAATGATATTGATACAATAATTCTTGGATGCACACACTATCCATTGCTCATTAACAAGTTGCGAAAATATATCCCGCAACATATTAGAATTATAGCTCAAGGCGAAATTGTTGCAGACAGTTTAATCGAATATTTAAAGCGACATCCCGAAATGGATGCGCAATGCAGTAAAAATAATAGCATTCAATTTTACACAACTGATTCTACAACTTCCTTTGACGAACATGCCACGCTGTTTTACGGCAGTAAAGTAAATGCAAAGTATTTGCATCTATAATAATAATACGTAGCAAATCACAACACCTCGGCCCGGCTCTGCCGAATCTCCCGATTCGGCTGCGGCTCCTTGCGGATTCCATCCGCTTTCCACATACTCATTATATTCACCGGCACCTCCCTAAAACAAAGTACAAATCACATCCCCCAATCATTTGCATTTACATCAACGCCATGCAAACACAAATTACCCGCAAAACATAAATATTACCTTATCGTTTAGCCAACAAACAATTATACCGTTGCCATTGCAATTGTTGCATTTAGAGTAGTTTTAAACGCCTCAGCGTCCGATTGTATCAAAAACCCGTTTGTTGCTTTTACGGCTTCCAACGCTGTTGCTAAATTAAATTTATCTTGTGTAGTGCCGTAAACCATTTTGTTTTTATGTAAAGCTTCAACTAAATATTCTTGTTCTGTTTGTCCCGGAGTGGGCACAAAAATGCAATGTTTATTTAGTAATGCCAGATCCATTAATGTGCTGTATCCGCCTCGAGAAATAATAACAGATGATTCTAGTGTAAGTTGAAATAATGCTTCACCGGGTAAGTGAGAAATGAGTCTGATATTATCTGCAATTTTTTCATCGGTATTCGTTTCAGAAATACCTTGAACAATAATAAATTGCAGTGGTAATTTTTTTGCTTGTTCTATAATTAATGATTCAAAAATACTACGCTGAGGTTCAGGGCCCGAAACTATTGCAAGTACATCGTTAGTTGGTGTTATTTCAGTTTCAGGTTTCCTGAAACGAGTTAAAATACCAACAAAATTGGCATTGCGCGGCAGTCGATATTTATGAGATAAATCGCCGGAAATATTATTATGATCTTTCGTATCGGGAATCCAAACGGCATCAAACTTGCGATGCTGCCATTGCAACCACGCATAAACAAATGGCTCTGCTATGCGAAACGATGGCACTTTTACCATCATTTGATGCGTAATAATTACACTGTAAACGCCTTCATGCCAAATGCCATAGCGGTTGTCGGCTATTATTAAATCAACTCCATGTTCTTTAACAATTGCCTTGGTGAGGCCATGTTCTGTTCTGATACCGCTGAACACTTTCCCCAATTGGGCAAGCATTTTTAAGATGAAACTGCCTTTTTTTTGGTAGTAAATATTGTAAGATGGAATTTCAATTGCCGTTAGTGTAGGAAATTCTTTCACCAATAGTTGAAGCGACCTTCCTGAAGATGCCAAAATAACGCGGTGTCCATCCGCTACACATGCCCTAATTATAGGAATACAGCGTGTTGCATGGCCTAAACCCCAATCTAAAGGAGCAATGAGTATGGTTCGTTTTTTTGGCTGCGACAAGGCAATTTTGGTTTGAAACAGTTCGTTATAATGCTAACTGCAAATAATTGATTACATTTATTGCCGCAAAGCTATGAAAAACAGTAAAAACATTTTTTTATTATGCGCAATCACGATGCTTTTATTAAGCTCATGTGGCATATTTAATGGTGGCAGCAAATGCGATTGCCCAAAATTCGGTGAAAATCAATCTGCACCGGCCGAAGATGTTCCGGAAACAGCAACAGCATCTAGTTTAGACTAAGTATAAATTTAGTTTTTATTGAACTACTATTATTACTATATGTTTAACATTGCACATAAATTTATAAACTATGCTTACTAAAAAAGTTGAAACCGCACTCAATAAACAAGTTGAAATGGAAGGATATGCTTCCAATTATTACTTATCAGCCGCTTCATGGTGCGATGCCAGAGGGTTAGAAGGTGCCGCAGGATTTTTATACGGCCATGCCGATGAAGAAAGAATGCACATGATGAAATTGTTCACTTACATTAATGATGCTGGCGGACACGCATTGGCGCCTAACATTAAACAACCTCCGCTTAAATTCAAGAATTTAAAAGATTTATTCGAAGCAGTTTTGGAACATGAACTTGCTGTTACTAAATCAATAAATAATTTAGTTGACCTTTGCATGAGTGAGAAAGATCACTCTACCTATAACTTTTTGCAATGGTATGTAGCCGAGCAACATGAAGAAGAAAAGTTGTTCCGAACAGTTTTAGACAAAATCAATTTACTGGGTCCCGACGATTCAAGAGGCCTTTATTGGATCGACCGCGAATTAGCTGCACTGACTGCAGCCGCTCCAAAATAAATTTTAACCGACAACAATTGTCTGTTTAACATTCCCGCAAATGCACTAAATGCTTTTGCGGGAATTGTTTTTTGACTATCTTTTATTTAGTAGCTTTGCTAAATGACTACAGTGCAGGTAAATTATCTGAATATTGCTCTTATGCTGGTTTCTGCCATAGCAGCATTTATAATTCCATTTGAGTTGTTTCTGTTTTCTTACGCAGTGCTGGGTCCATTGCATTATTTAACCGAAATTTCGTGGCTGCATAAACGTCAGTATTTTAGCCCCAAAAAGCGCGATTACCTGCCGTTGGTAATAATTACTTTGCTCATAACTATTCCGGCAATGATTAATTACCTATATTCTGCAAGCGGCCCAAGAGACGCTCAAGGCGAGTTGGTAATGACACCGTTTCTAAGCAGTTTCTTTTCATTTATGTATTATGAAAATCCGGCCACAGCTTTAATATTTATGGCATTTGGCATTTCATTGGTAATGGTGCTGATTAAAAATACCACTCAACGCATTATCTCCTTCGCATTAATATTTATTATTGCATTGTTGTTGCGTTCTAATCATTTTGTGGATGTATTGTTTGCGATGTTTCTGCCTACATTGCTGCATGTATTTATTTTTACAGGAGCGTTTATTTTAGTCGGCGCACTTAAATCAAAAAGTGTATCGGGATTTTTATCCATACTTATATTTTTTGGCTGTGCTGTGAGTTTCTTTTTAATTGCTCCCGGTGCCGAAAATTATCAAATAAGTGCATATGCAAAAGACAGCTACGACGTTTCGTTTTTTTCACTGAATACACAAATTTTTGAATCGTTTTTACATATCGAGAATGCTTCTGCAGATATGATTTATAATTCTAGTGCCGGTATTTTAATTACAAGATTTATTGCATACGCCTACACTTATCATTATTTAAACTGGTTCTCTAAAACTTCAGTAATTAAATGGCATGATGTGCCAAGATTATGGATGGCAACCATTTTGGTATTATGGGTAACAGCCGTAGTGCTTTATGTGGTTAATTATGAACTCGGCTTAATGTGTTTATACTTCCTCAGCTTCCTGCATGTGGTGTTGGAGTTTCCACTAAACTTCCAATCGTTTAAGCAAATTGGAGAGCAAATAAAATTGAGATTTAGGGGAGCAACAGTAAAAACTTAGGCAAGTTTTCCTTCGCAGTACAGCTTTAAAATTTTTAATGCAGTTTCCATGTCGCGACCCATTGCTTTTATGAGCATGCGGCCAAGAATTTTAGCGAATCCTCCTCTCTTAGTTCTGCCCGTTACTGCCCAGGTAACATCAATACTATTTTCTGAAACCGATTGAATTGTAAACGTAAAATTCATTTTGAATAAACCTTTATTAAACAGGGCGGTCATGTGAATGGTATTGTAAGGGTCGGTAGCATCAATTTGCATATTACCTTTGCCCATGCTTGTTCCTTTCCAAGTCATTGTTGCGCCGTTACCGGATGTTTTTTCACCAAAGGTGATGTCGATATTTTTATCTTTTTCGGGACTCCAGGCACTCCATTTCGGCCAAGTAGTTAAATCGTCGATGGTATTAAATACCTTTTTTTTATCGGCATCAATTGTGGTGGTGCGACTAAAGCGATATTTTGATGGAATAAATAGACCTAAAATGATAATTAAGGCAAAAAATCCCGCTATAAAAAGTAAAATTGTTCCTACCATGGTTTGTATACAATGGCGATAAAAGTAGCTATAATTTGTTAGGAAATAAAAACTACTTTGGGGTTTTGGTAATTAGTCGCCATCCAAGCTTATTAAAGTAGTATAAAACAAAAGCAAAACCCCAAGCAAATAAAACATCAATAAAAAAATATTTTATGTTACTGCCGTGTTGCTGTGCCATATAGCCGCCATATTCATAATAAAAGCAAAATGGATAACCAAAATGAATAATTTCGGGCCCCGACTTTAAAAAATAATTTGATAACAGCGTTGTGGCAACAAATACAATAATGCCAATCCCTGTTACATAAATTAAATCTCTTGGGCTTAACTTAAAACTCGGCATCTGAATTTAAAAATGGATGGATAATGAATTAAAAATGTAATACAACAATATTTAATTGGCACCTTCAGCGCCACGTGTGGAAATATAAATAGATGCATAATTTAAGGGCGGCGGATTAATGGCTAAGGTATACGTTGCAACGCTTGAAGGTGCAACAATTTGATTAATGGTATGTATATCTGAACGAATTAATTCTCTGTTTTCAGTAAAATAATTTACCCCAATAACTATATTGGTATAGCTCGCCTCTTTTGCCAAATTTTCGATATTGCAATTAATGCGATCCTCGGCAATTTGCCCGGTAACATTAAGATACATTGTAGGTGATTGCTGCTCTGCCTGTAATCGGTCAGATTTAATTTGGCTGTCGGTTCTGGTTTCTGTTCCTTTAGAGGCACAGGAAAACATAACCAGACTCATCAATAAGATTGAAATTGTTGGTTTCATTGTGTGTGTGTTACCCAAATGTAATCAATATTTGCAAAACGGACAAATCGGAACGTCTATTAAGTCACAATTTGTTACATTTTCCCCTTTAAAAACTGACCGGTATAGCTATCTTTTATCTTAGTTAAACCTTCGGGAATGCCCTCATAAACAAGATTGCCGCCTTTTTGACCGCCCTCAGGGCCTAAGTCAATAATATAGTCAGCGCACTTGAGCACTTCAATATTATGTTCAATTACAATAATGCTGTGACCACAATCTATTAATGCATGAAAAGCATCTAATAATTTATTGATATCGTGAAAATGTAAACCCGTTGTCGGTTCATCAAAAATAAATAAGATATGTTCTTTGCTGCGGCCTTTGCCTAAAAAACTTGCCAACTTAACACGCTGCGCTTCACCACCCGATAATGTGCTGCTGCTTTGTCCGAGTTTAATATATCCTAAACCCACATCACTTAATGGTTGCAATTTATGTAAAATATCTTTTTCATCTTGCAAAAATTCCAGTGCTTCGTCAACACTTAATTGTAATAAATCGGCAATACTTTTTCCTTTATAAGCAACTTCTAAAATCTCTTCCTTAAATCTTTTGCCATTGCACTCTTCGCAGGTTAAATGTACATCTGCCAAGAATTGCATTTCAACTGTTATTTCACCTTCGCCTTTACAAGTTTCGCAACGACCTCCATCCACATTGAAACTAAAAAATCCCGGTTTATATCCGCGCATTTTCGACAACGACTGGCGCGCATATAGTTCGCGAATTTCATCGTAGGCTTTTACATAAGTTACCGGATTGGAACGCGACGATTTACCGATTGGGTCTTGGTCAACCATCTCCACTTGTGTAATATTACTTACATCACCTTCAATTATTTTGGAGAAAAAAGCAGTGTCGCTTGTGTCGTCCAGCATTTTCATTAATTCAGGATGCAGAATATGTTTTATCAATGTAGTTTTTCCTGAACCACTCACCCCTGAAACAGCAACTAAGCTATGCAAAGGAATAGTTACATCAATATTTTTTAAATTATGCATGCGCGCCTGACGAATTTTGATTTTATTCGCCGATTTCCTTCTATGTTTCGGCACTGCAATTGTGCGCACTCCTGATAAATAATTTCCCGTTAAACTCGCTTTGTCTTTTAATATATGTGCAAAATTGCCATTGCTAATAATATCACCACCATGAATTCCCGCTGCAGGACCAATGTCGATAATATAATCGGCATTTCTTATTACTTCTTCTTCGTGTTCAACAACAATAACTGTATTGCCCAGGTCGCGCAGGTTTTTTAATACTTTAACCAAGCGAGCTGTATCACGCGGGTGCAGCCCAACACTTGGCTCATCTAAAATATATAACGATGAAGTTAAATTACTGCCAAGCGTGCGCGTTAAATTAATGCGTTGTGTTTCACCACCACTTAATGTATTACTTTTTCGGTTGAGTGTTAAATAACCTAATCCTAAATCGAGCATATAACCCAACCTGTTATTTACCTCCAATAAAATACGCGAAGCCACTTTTGTTTCGAATACATTTAGTGGAATATTGCGCATAAATACGGCAAGGTCTTCAATAGGTGTATCAATTAATTCGGAAATAGTATGATTATCTATTTTTACATAATTGGCATCACTTCTAATGCGCGAGCCTAAACATTCGGGACAAGTTGTTTTTCCGCGATAGCGCGCAAGCATAACACGATATTGAATTTTATATGCATTTTCTTCCAGCATTTTAAAGAATTTATCCAATCCGTTAAAATGCTCGTTTCCGGTCCATAATAATTGATATTGTTCTTTGCTTAGTTGATGAATAGCTTTGTGAATAGGGAAATGAAATTTACCCGCTTCTTTAATTAAATCATCTAACCAAGCCTTCATTTTTTCACCTTTCCAACAAGCTACGGCACCTTGATAAATAGAAAGATTTTTATCAGGAAAAACTAAATCGTGATCAACACCAATTACAGTGCCGAAACCTTCGCAACGTTTACATGCACCATAAGGATTATTCTGATTAAAAAAGTGCGGACTTGGCACTTCGAAAAAAATACCGTCTGCTTCAAAATTATTTGAAAACGAACGCGTTTCAATATTGTCAGCTTTTAAAAAACAAGCACCATGCCCTTCCGAAAATGCAATATCAACCGAGTCGGCAATGCGTTGCTGTAATTCTTCATTTATTGTTGCTTCGGTATTGCCTTCCACAAATTCTTTTTGCACAATAATTCTATCAATCAGCAAAAATAATTTTGCACTTGGCGAAATTAGTTTTGGATTTTCGGCAACGTCATCAATTTTTACAATAGCATCATCGCAATAAAAACGTGTAAATCCCTTTTGCTGATAAATGCGCACCAGTTCATCCGGCTTTCTTTTTTTATCGCTTTCTAATTCTACCAATAAAAATACTTTTGTGTCTTGCGGAAGCGACCCCGCATAATCTACAACATCGCTCACTTCATCTTTTTTCACCACACGACCCGAAACCGGCGAATAGGTTTTGCCGACGCGCGCGTACAACAACCTCAAGTAATCGTAAATCTCAGTTAATGTACCTACGGTGCTCCTAGTTGTGCGCGTAGTCACCTTTTGGTCCAAGGCAATGGCAGGCGAAATACCTCTGATGTAGTCCACATCAGGCTTGTCAAGTCGCGTAAGGAACTGTCTGGCGTATGAACTTAAGCTTTCAACGTACCTGCGTTGGCCTTCTGCGTATAAGGTATCGAAGGTAAGACTCGATTTTCCCGAGCCGCTAACGCCGGTAACAACTACAAGCTGATTGCGAGGAATGGTAACATCTATATTTTTTAGGTTATGTTCTCTAGCCCCTTTTATAAATATTGCGTCAAAATGACCGTTAATTTGGTTTTTATTCTCTTTCAAAGGTGTTTTATTGAAACTTTTTCAAAAATACTGCGTAAAGATTGTTCATTCTATTTGGAAAATTCCAAAAAAGAGTATATTTGCAATAACAAAACTCAAAGCTACTGCCTATAAGGATAACTCTACACTAAAAAAATAATTCATTTTATTAGTTAACGCACAACCTTATTGTATGCAGTCTAGAACTCTTCCTGATGACCAATTGGTCCAAATGTACCTTGCCGGCGACGAATCAGCGCTTGGTGAACTCCTCAACCGTCACAAAGATAGGATTTACACCTACATTTACCTTTTTTGCCGCGACACCTACACGGCTGAAGACTTAATGCAGGAAACCTTTATAAAGGTGATTGATAAGCTGCGAAGCGGGAAATACAAAGAACAAAATAAATTTCTTCCGTGGTTGTCGCGCGTTGCCTATAACTTATGTGTAGATTACTATCGCCGCGAGAAGCGCCTGCCGAAAGTGATAACCCGCGAAGGTTTCGACATATTCAGTGTGCTCAAATTTTCGGAGCCCGGAGCTGAAGGAAAGATTATAGAAAACGAATTTTCCACCAAAATCCGCAAAATATTGGAGCATCTGCCTGAAGAGCAGCGCGAGGTGGTAATTTTGAGGCATTACATGGATATGAACTTCCGCGAAATTGCAGAGTTAACCGGTGTAAACATCAACACAGCCTTAGGCCGCATGCGTTATGCATTAATAAACCTGAGAAAATTGATGGAAGAAAAAAATATTTCAATTTGATATACTAACGAGTTGAGCCGTTGCGTTTTAGCTGTATTAATTTTATGGTTAAACCTAAAACGTATTGCATGACTAAAAACATTACTCAAGACAATCTCATTCGTTACATCTATTCAGAAACAACCGCCGAGGAAACCAGCTTAATTGAAGAGGCGCTCCGAAGCGATTGGGAACTGAAAGAATTACATGACAACCTGTTAGAGTCAAAAGCTGACCTCAACAGAGTACAAGTCAGTCCTTCACAAAAAGTGATCGACAACATTATGAGATACAGTAAAGACAACGCTCCGATGGAGCACTTTCAGTAAAACATTAAAACCTCGCTTCGGCGGGGTTTTTTTATGGAATTTCCAATCCCCCCTATAGCGAATTATTATTTACCCCCGCAAATATGAAAGTATGTTATAGGCGTTGCCCCTATAGCGAATTATTATTTGCCCCCGCAAATAATAATTCTGCTATAGGGGCCGGGCTATCCACTTCAAGTCCTCACTCGTTCCTCGTTCCGGGCTTTCCGTTACTATCCCTAACGCGAAAAATTGTAATTTTAAATCAAGTTGGGCTTTCGTAATTATTGAACTAGTCATTGAACATTATTAATTTTTTTTGAAACTGATTACAGCTCTTTCATTCGGAGCAATTAATTAATTCACTAATTTTTTCAAAGAGTGGCAGTATTTGCTTCGTATGAGCCTTATTGAACTATTGCAAATGAATAACATTACAGTATATCAATGTATTCCCGCTTATAGGCCATCGCCTACAGTTCGAATCATACAATCATTGTTAGACTTCAATTGTAAGGTATTACTTGATATAGAAGACAGTATTCAGGACGTTCAACAACCAAAGTTAAATGATGAGCTTAAGGCCCAAGCCAGAATAGCCTTTGCATGCATAGTCAATAAATTACCGAACTGTAAATTTAACATTCGAATTAATGCTATCCACAGTAAAGCATTTCCGCTAGATGCTGAACTGCTGCTAAAATTTTCAAACCAAATTGAAAGTGTTTTCATACCTAAGGTAGAAAGCAGCAACGATTTGGAAATATATTGTGAAGCCGTCCAACACAATCACCGTTTGAATTTAATAATTGAAACACAAAAGGGCGTTAATAATATAGATGAAATTTTATCTTCTAAATATAAAAATAGAATCGACTTTGTGTTTTTTGGTAATTATGACTTTCATTTAGATTGCAACATTTTTCCAATTACAGAACAAGACAGTTTTAATTATTGGGAAATTGTTAAGCCAATTATTACAAAAGTTGAAAAAAATAAATTGCATTTTGGTAATAGCCCTTACGCCAATATTGTTGATACAAATTGCCTTAACTTTACTTTAAAACAATTAAATGCATTCTGTAAACGTGATTTTGCTGTAATGGCATTGCATAAAAATCAGTCAATTTACTTCAACTCGTTAATCACTGAACATCAAAAGAGTATTCAACAGGCCGTAAATACAAATCGTAGTAATGTTACAATTGATTTGTTTAATAATAATAAGCAAAAGGGTAGAAGTTTTGCAATGTATAATGATAGAATTATTACACCACAGGAATATTTATTATTACTTAAAAGGAAAAATGGATAATACTGCCATTGGTTTTATAGGAGGATGCATAAATAATCAACGTGGAATTAATCGCGATGATTTATATTTTAGCCAAGTATCAAACGAGCTGAAAGCCACAGGGAAAAAACATCAAATTGTTTTAGGCAGCTATCTTTCATTCAATCAATTACCTGAACAAATAGCGCTATTCATCGAAAAAAAACAACCAACTGAATTTTACCTTTTCATACGACCGTTTCCATTAATGCCTTTGCACAAACCGATTGTGAAGTACGACAAATCGGAACAGTCAATCGGTTATGCTTTGCATCCTGCATTATTCAGCAGGAAGTTAAAGTGGGACAATAAATTTTCAAATTTCCTAGCTTCCGGTAATTTTCAAGCTTCAACAAAACCGGCGTTTGGATTACGTGACCTCAATTTAATAGTAGGTATTGCGTTTGGCCTTCATATTTGGGCACTAAAATATGTGACAAATAATTTGCAAATTGTTAAGCAGCTTTGCAATGATAATAATATTAGACTCGTAATTATTTCACCACCTCAGAACCCTGAATCTTTTGTAGCTAATTTTATTTGTAAAAAGACAGCGCGGTATTTGCAAATATATTGTAAACTATCAAACATAAATTACATCAACATTAATTCTTTTGCTCTCGATGCTTTTGAGACGGATGGTATTCATTTTAATTTATACGGACACCACCAACTTGCCAAGTTAATTTATGACGATATAAAAGCAGCAAGTAATAGTTAAGTTTTGGCGCATTGGCCGGTAATTGCTTTGGCGAACTTCAAATCAGCGGAACAATTTGTTATTAAGAAAAGGTTTCACCGTACACACGGTTTTTTGATATATAGCAAATAATCAAATTCGGTGCATTAGAAAATTTAAACAGCCATTGAACAAGATTGAGCAAACCCGTGATTATTTAAACAGCCATTGAACAAGATTGAGCTAAATTGAACAAAATTTAGGAGCCGTTAAACCAATCACAATTGGGGGCAATAAGTTAATTTATTAATTAAACAACTTCATCATATTTATAATTAGTGCAAGATACTAAAATCCATAAGCGGATGCATTCCGCAAGAAGCCGCTTCCGAATCGAAGATTCGGCAGAGCACTGAATTTAATTATAACTTGGAAATAATGTTAATGCATTGCAGCAATGTCAAACCTTGTCAACGGCCTCATTGCATTGCGCTAGTGCAGCTTACGACACTTAAGCTACGATAGCAAAAAAGCTCCGATGCTTCAACTCACCAAGCGGGCGCAGCGCTAGCACATAACAAACGCGATTAAATAAAACTAGCTCCGTTATCAAAACACCACTATCACTAAAAATACTGCTGGCGCCTCGTCCGCGCC
>JANMLV010000041.1:0-26825 GCA_031372705.1 Bacteroidota bacterium
GTTATCTAAAGTAATTTTTTCATACTCTACTTTAAATTCATTTGCTTCAATTACTTTATCCTCATTTTTTGCACAGGATGCAAAAAAAGTCACAAGGAATAGATTAAACAAGAGGGTTCTTGAAAGGTTCATTTAGGTGTAGTTTAAAGTTTTAATTTTTACACTTTGGGTTTATAATAATTTCGGTATTTGTTAACAAACAACGTTATGTTGAGACGTGGATGTAAATACTACAAAATGGTAAGTTTTCTCAAAAGTAACGAAAAAGGTTTACACTTAGTGTAACTTATCAAACCTTACAGTGTATAAGCCAATCTATAGGTGCAGTTTTAAATGGAGGTATTAAGCTAATCTATTGTAAGAGCAACTTCCATCTGAATTAGAACATTGAAACTTTTACCATTAAACCATTATGGATTAATTGAAGTATTCGGTTGCAAGACTGACATTGCCGAATTAACTTTTAATATCTCAAATGGTATCAAGAAATTTATTAGCGGTATTTAAGTGCAATTGCTTTTTCTCAACAGGCATTTTATCAAAAGTTTTAACCAGCATCCCTAATCTGGGATTTTGTAAGAAGAAATCGCGGTGAGTATGCATAAACCTCCAAAATAATCCGTCCCAAATGGGTTGCCAATTTCCTTTTTTGTAATCACTCATCTTCATTAAATAATTACTTCCGCTGATGTATGGCTTGGTAGCCATTAACCCACCATCTGCAAATTGGCTCATGCCATAAACATTGGGAACCATCACCCAATCATAAGCATCAATAAACATTTCCATAAACCAACGATATACTTCATCGGGATCAAACTCGCAGAGCAGCATGAAGTTACCTAACACCATCAGACGCTCTATATGATGACAATAACCGGTCTCCAACAATTGTTTAATTGTGGTATCCAGCGGTTCTATTCCTGTAGTTCCGTTCCAAAAGGATGGTGGAATTTTTCTTTTAAATCCCCAATAATTTTTTGTGCGCTCTTCGTTGCCTTTCAATTCATACACTGCTCTAATAAATTCTCGCCAACCGATTATTTGTCGTATAAATCCTTCCAATGAATTTAATGGTATTTCGTGGTTGGCGGCATAAAGCAGGGTTTCATCAATAATATATTTTGGTGTAATTAAACCTGCATTAAGCATAGGCGTTAAAACACTATGGTGAAGATAACTTTCATTAGAAACAATGGCATCTTCATAAGCTCCAAATTCCAAAAATCTTGATTTAAGAAAATCATCTAACCATATTTTTGTGTCAGAGTACGTTGTGGGATAAATAAAATTATTATTCAGTTTACCGTAATTTTTGGAGAAATACTTTTCGGTATAGGCAATTGCTTCAACATAGAAAATATTAGGCTTTAAAAAATTAATTTTGGGAGGCGTCTTGCCTTTGGGATACTTTAACCGATTCTCATCATCATAGGTCCAGTTTCCTCCAATGGGCTTATGGTTTTCTTCCAATAAAATGTTTTTACTTTTTCGCTGATGTTTATAAAAATCAGTTTGGAACAATCGTTTTTTATCTGAAAAATAGATATTATTTTCTTCCGAAGCATTTAAAAATAACGGCGAGATATGCCAATTCGCTTTAACTTTATGTCTTTTACACGAACTTGCAATCCGCTGTTCGAGCCAATTATCAGTCGTGTCAACATATTCAAATGAAGCAATGCCGACTGACTTCAAATGCGGAATTAATTTTCTCACATCAGCCAATTCGCTAAATGAGTCTATATAAACAACATTAATATTCTTCGATTGAAGATAGCTTTCATAAAATTTCATACTTGCTCTATGAAACGCAATTTTTTGTTTGTGAAAATTATACTGCTTAAAAAATAGCCATTCCTCAACTAAATAAATAGTATCACATTTGTTAACAAGCGCATTATGCTCAAATAACTGATGCGGAAAAAGTATTCCTGTGTTCATATTTCAAGTTTGTTTGGTATGCATTGGTCACTTTATAATATTAATCAGGTAAATACTAATTACAATTTGCTTCTTTTATTAGATTTTGATGACGTATTCACATGTTTTTTCAAAACTCTACTTCCCTCCTCTTTTACTTCTTTTGTTTTTCTAAAACTCCAAACTAATTCACTGGCTGCTTTTCGATTTGCTTCAATATCTACAATTGGACCGGGATAATCTCTACCGATATTAACTTTATAAAGTGCTTGTTCCATAGCAGTCATTTTCCATGGTTCATGTATTAATTCCGAAGGAACATTTTTTAGTTCAGGAATCCATGTTTTTATAAAAATACCATCTGCATCATGCTCATGAGAATTTTTTATGGGATTATATATGCGAATGGTATTAATACCCGTAACACCTGATTGCATTTGCAGTTGCGGATAATGTATTCCGGGTTCGTAGTCTAAAAACTGCTTCGCTAAAAAATGCAATTCACGCCAATCTTGCCATAGATTAAAAACGAAAAACGATACTACCATAGCTCGCATTCTGAAATTGAGATAACCGGTCGCAACAACACATCGCATGCAAGCATCTACAATTGGTACTCCGGTTTTACCTTGCTGCCAAGCAAGTATGAACAAATCATTTTTAGGTTTAATCAAAGCATCGTAAGCTGAGTTTACATTTTCAAATTCCATGCGACATTCATCTTCAAATTTTTGCATGAAATGGCAATGCCAATGCAAGCGCGATACAAAATTTGATAAGGCTCTTTTGTTGCTTGCTTCTGCATAATGCTGCATGGTAAATTGATAAACCATTCGCATGCTTATGTTACCATAACTTAAATACGGAGAAATTCGGCTGCACCCTCTGCGACTTAAAGCAGGCTTTGAAATATGTTTTGAATAATTAATATATCGCTCAGCTAAAAAACTTTGTAAATATTTCCATGCATTGCTCTCACCTCCCGGCTGAAATGCCTTTTCAATAATACTGATATCAGCAGGTAATTCAGGTCCTTTTGCTGATTTGTAAAAAGTATCATCCAAGGTTAAAAAATTCCAATCGTTTTCATCAACTAATTTGGGCGTTTCTTGCATTTTTAGTTTCCACAGTTGTTCCCATCCATTTCTAGATTTTAGTTTTCGCACAACGCCATTGTGCTGAAATTCTTTCCAAGCAATTTTATTGTTTAAGCAAAATTGATTTATACTCAAGTCCCTATCGTAAGTAATTTTATTCCCAATTTCCTGGTGTGAAAAAATATTTTTGATGTTATAGTGTTCTGTCAGCCTTTCAAAAACCGAAAGTGCTTCAGCATGAAAAATATAAATTTTTGTGTTTAAATCAATCAGCTTTGATTGCATTTGCTCTAATGATTGATATACAAATCGCCAATGTCTGACATCGCTATCCGCATAGTTCATTACCGTTGGCTCAAAACAATAAATAAGCAATACAGGCAAATCTTGTTGTTGCGCAGCGAAGAGGGCTTCGTGGTCGGTAAACCGCAAATCCCTTTTAAACCAAACAATGGCAATATCCTGTTTCTGTCTGTTACTGTCGACCAATTTATTTTTTAATTATTTAAACACTTTGATATTAAAATGAGCTGTTTTTTTCAAGCATCTTTGATTATTGCTTCGGCAGTTCGTCTTCCGCTTTCCATAGCACCGTTAATTGACGCTTGCAATAAATAATCTCCACAGTAAAAAACACCTTCAGCACTGGTTGGTTCATACTTTCTTTCAAAATTAACCACAGGCAAGGCCTTATTAATGATGTAAGATTTTACCGGCTTCCACTTGGCTACTTCCACACCAAAAATAGATTTCAAATCGGTCAAGCAATCATGCACATCCTTATGAGTTCCATTAGCGGAGACCGAAATAAGCTGTTTGCCATTTTGCGAGTAATTAGGCGCTACATTGCTAATGAGCACAACATTATTAACTACTCGATCAGGGTTGGCATTCAGTATTACATGCTTCGTGTCAATTGGCAGTTTTTCTGTTTCAAAGTAGAAGTTAGTTACACTGTGATACGCAACATTATTGTTCATGCTGCAAGCCACAACCACTTTGTCGAACGATTCAACCACCCCCTCGCTTGTAGTGATGGACTTACTGTCAAAGTGCAATACTTTTGTGTTCATTTGTATTTTTTCTGCACCAATATAATCTACTAATTGTGCGGGAATAGCAGCCATACCTTCCTTAGGCACGGCAGCTCCATCCGCTGCAAACATTTTAAAGGTAAACTGCAACATTCTGCTATCAGTTTCCAATGTATTTTCAAGAAATACTCCCTGATAAAATGGAATCCAAAAATCTGCTATCATAGATTCACTGAATCCCAATTCTCTTAAATACACTAAAGATGATATCGTTCGCTTGTTTTTAAATATAGCATCAACACTTAAACGGCCTAGTGCCCACTTCAACCTTAATAAAATAACCTTATCAATTAAAGATCCCGGACCATTTACAACTGTTTTTAACAAAGCCGACAACCCATTTTCGGGGTCATAAAAGGGAATTTTCTTATTATTTTTATAAATTAAAGAACCTTTTTGAAATCGTTGCAATTGCAACTTGTCATAATCTAACACTTTTTTGGTTTCGGGATATGCCGGCAATAAAACCTGAAAGCCTCTATCCAATTGAAATCCATCTATACGGTCTGTTATTAATTTTCCTCCTGCTTTTTCAGCAGATTCAAAAATGGTAATATCGTTAATATTATTTTTTTTTAAATACCAAGCGCAAGTAAGCCCTGATAATCCCGCACCAATTATTCCTATCTTCATTTTAGTTATTTACTTTTTTAACCGAAATATTACCCTTAAACCCAACGCCAATTTTCATATGTGTTTCTCCACTTTTTTCCAATAACTAAAAAAAGAGGGGAAATACCCTTCTACCGTATTAACAATCCAATCTCTTGGTTCTTCTGTACCGGCATATCCCACATTAAGAGGATGTTCTTTATAGAAAATATTATGTAAATGGTGTTCTTTTGCAAGTGCTTCAAAGGTACCAATATATACTTGTAAGCTCGTAATATTTTTACTCAAATCAAGCACAAAATCAATACACTTTTTGCTTACGGGATATAATTTAAAAAAGTCAGGATCTAAAATTAATATTCTATTTCCAACTTCAGCATCATGCCACAGCGGATCTAAATTGTAATAATTATAAATGAAAGTGGGTAGGTTGTTATCAATATGTAATAAAGTGGCTTGTGGCAATATAGTATGCAATGCTAACTTTTCAGTGTCTTTTAAGTGACTAGGTAAGGCAATTTGTTCTAATTCCTCATATGTTTTATCTAAAAATGTATTGTACTGATTGGAGTTTGTAAACTTGTTAATATTTTCCTGATTAGCATAATATTTTTTATTGCTGTTAGCAGCAGCAACCCATTGCCAACTGCATGCGTTGCTGGCGAAGTCGCCATCCAACAGGTGATAATACATCCATTTCGATGGATGCAACCAATATGATTTTGCGATGTTACAGACTACAGATGCTGTATACATGCGACAGTGATTGTGCATGTATCCGCTACTATATAATTTTTCTATAGCATGATCTATTCCCGTAATTCCGGTTTTGGCATTTATAATTGTTGATGGAATCCCGTGATTTATGACCGGCTGTTGCGGTTGCTTAATGTCATAATTTAAATCTTTTGTTTGACCTACACGTTGAAAATAATCGCGCCAGCATAATTCTTTCACAAAAGACTCCATTTGCGATTGCTTGAACCCGTTTGCTAAAACACGCTCCAATACTAGCTTAGTGCTTATTATACCTCTTGAAATGTAAGGTGATAAGTATGTCACATCACCATTTATATAGTTTCTGGTTCTGCCATACTTCAATGGATCTATGTTATCCACTTTATTGAGTATCGCTTTAAAGTCGGTAGTAAATTGCAATTCCATCATTAACTGAAATTTTCACTCATTTTGATGAGGGCTCATCGACTATATGTAAGTATCAATCAACAAATTTCAATTCTATTATTTGTGTTTGGCCAATACCTTTTCAAACACCTTTCCTCGAAAATTGAAAACCCGGTTTACTAAAATAAATTGCGCTTCCAATTTATAGAAACCGACGAACCTTCAGCAATGATAACAGAATCAGGCCGTTGATTGTTCAGGTAGGCAAAATCATCGCCATACATTGATTTGAAGTCGCACTTGATGTTATATTCTTTAATATCATTTATCAGCCAACTTGGGTGATTTACTTTGTATTCTTGTGCAAGCTTATTATTAATTTTAGTATAGCCGTAGTAGTGTTCAAAAATATATTCCTCAATACTATCCGGTAGCATAGGCTTTTTTTCGTTAGATGTATTTACTGCTATATGATTCCACTCATTGTTGATTTTCCATTGGTAGTTTATACTTTTGGATTTATCAGTAATTTCGATGTTATTTTTTGTTGGGATGGCGATATAATGTTCCTTGTATAATTTTTTAGCAAGCCATGCTACTGATTTATAAGGCACCGTTTCATTTATAAAAACAACACCTCTTTTAATTGAATTACCTTCAACCCGTTTCACATAAAATCGCAGATTGATTTCTTCGAAGGTTCCAAAAAAGGGGATTGGAATATGAAAGAGGCTTGTTCGTTTAAACATAAAACCAACCAAGCTCACATAGGTTTTATTATCATGATAATCCAGTTCAACGCCGTTTGGTAAATAGGGCATTAACAATTCAGGATTTACTGAATAATTGGCCATAATTATGTTCTCCCATCGGGCCGACAAAAATGTTTTAATCATGGTTTATCATTTAAATTATGTAGGCAATGACATAAAAAATATGTATGCGTTTAAAAGCAAATAAAATAGTGCCGGAAGTGCAGCTCTAATGGCATCTCCAACCTTAATTCTGACCAAAACTCCCGAAAGCATTAATAATGCGAGGCCTGCAGAGGAAATTAACAAAATAATATTAAACCCTAACCCTACCAGCAAGCCAATTGCACCGAGTAATTCCAAGACTGCAGTGAGTGTCCCAATTTTTTCAAGTCCAAATCTTTTGAACTCACTTTTCATTTTTGTTGATGTAAAATAGGCTATGCCATAACCAAGAAAAGACAGACTTGAAAATACAATCAGCGCATAGAGTAAAGTCATTATTTAAATTAGATTTTCAGACACAGCAGCTATAAAAAGGCACAGTATTAACAACAATAACGAAGGAACACGCTTTTGCCATGGATTGTTTACTTTGAAGTGAAAATATTGGGCTGATAGCATAAGAAACCCTAAAATAAGTGCCGGAATTAGCACTAAATCCGGATACCAAATACCGGCGATCAACAATGTAGAAAGGGCTATTTTGGCAGCCCCAACAAGATTACGGGTTAAATCATTAAGACCATATTGCTTAAACTCTTTAACAATATTAGCTAAACGAAATATCCATACATAGGCTACTGATAAAGCAACAAGAAGTTGGGCAATGGTGGCGAGATTGTTCATTGGGTTAGTTTTAAATTATGGGTTTGCTAATAAATAGTTTAATTATATATTAAAATTTTTCTCATTCAATTGAACTTAAAATAATTTGAAACCAATGATTGTTAACTAGATTAACTTTCATAAATGTTAAAATGGCAATCATTATTGAGTATTAAACTCTCAACCTATTACTCATTTCGGTTACAAATTAATTATTCATGAAAGAAGCGTACATCCACACTAATTTCTCCTGCTCACGAATGTAATCACTCATAAGCGCATTTGTACCTTCGTCACCGGCATCAGCAGCAAGCTTGAGTAGTTCTCTTTGCTTTACAATAAGTATTTCAAGGGCGTCTAAAATTGTTTGCACACCCTTTTTGCCATCTGAAATATCTTTGATGCTTCGAATTTTTGCAGCGCTTTTGTAATCATCAAACGTGTGCAATAGTGTTGCACCTAAAGTTAAAATGCGTTCAGCTATTTCATCTATCTTCAAAAGGAGATTATTGTAAAGCTCCTCAAATTTTAAATGCAGTTCAAAAAACTTATCCCCTTTAATATTCCAATGCAACCCCCTGGTATTTTGATAGAATATCATGTAGTCGGATAGTAAGTTGTTTAGGGTATTGGCAAGAATTTTACTTTTTGCTTTGTCCAGACCAATTTGATTTTTACTCGCCATATTATTTTTTACTAAAAGTTTAATTAAGACAATTTAAAGTTACTCCACTCAAAATAGGGTTGGCATTTACAATTAGCGCGTTTCCCATAGCTTCTTCCCCAAAAATACTAAATAAAAAGTATATGAAGGTGCAACTTTCAAAAATCGGCACCGGATATGGTTTAGAAGCCCGCTAAACAAACTAACATCTATTATTTCGTTCGATTGCCTAAAGAGATTGATGGCTATCAGCGAGCGTAATGATTAAAATAGATTGTTACGGGAGGAATAATACAATAAAATTAGTATCCTTTACTGTAAATAAGTAATTGAGCAACATAAAATCAAATATAAAAGCACTAAAAGATATCTCAGATTATCTGATTTATTATTTAGTGTTTTACGTTTAGCAAAACCGGTGATGAATATGCTGTCTATTATTCCGTTTTTGATGTTAATTCCATTTTACTTAGGTTGTATCGATAAACGGAATAGAATATAACTATTTAAGCATGCATTAATGCTTCTTTCATAGTCTTTACTTTATCATGGTCATTTTGCAACAACACATACTGAGCTATTATCAAAGTGAGTTGATCTGCACTTAAGTGCTCTGCCTTATTTTCCAATGCATCTTCATAAGTTTCTAACGTTTAGGCTAAGCATTTTTATTAGATTGTATGAATTGAGAACGTAGCAGTTCTATCGCCTCTAATCTTACGGATATTGGTCGAGATTGCGGATATTTATAGTCAGAAATTTTGTCTTGCAATCCAATTATTCTAACAACTTTTCCATAAGTTAAAGATAATAAATAATTTCTTTATAATGAGGTTTAGTCAATATGCCAAAGCGTTTGGTTAATACCACAAATTCAGAACTGCCTCAGACAGCCCTGACGGCATTGTAAGCTGTTGTTTAATGTTCAAACATGTATACTGCTATAAAAGCTATTTGTTCCGGCACAACCTGTGAAAAAATGGGACACGAGAATCCTAAATAATTAGCATTTATTGCAAAATCCGTTCGCAGGGTTTTGCCTGTATGTAAATTTAAATAGAGGGGAAAACCACTGCTTGAACATCACATTACATGCTATTACAAAATTGATCTGTTTTATTTAAGATTTACTTTCTCGTTTACTAAAAATTCTTTTACGGAAGTCCACTTGATGTTTGCGTATCTATCATTATCATACTTTTGGAAAATAATTCGGCCTTCCATGATGTCTCTCATATATTGCATACCTTGCCAAGCCGGATAAAGTTCATTTTTTGAAGGAGAAAAAAATCGCGTCATTTTAATAACGAAATTTAATAAACTAATTCCTCCCGGTCTGAATATTTTATACTTTTTATTGGTGAGCTCCGTAAGTAATTCCACAAAGTCGTTGCATGAAAGTGTGTCACCGGCTATTCTTAAATATCTTGGTGTGTTCTCATCCATGGCAGCGGCAGCGGTAAATTCAGCAACATTATCTGTAGTTGTAAATTCTAAAATCTGATTTGCATTACCCCAACATAATATCTTCTTTTGTTTAAACAGTATCAGGGGCATATCAGTAGTTAATAAATCCATAAAAGGACCATTAAAAATTGTTGTTGCTGCAATTGGCGTTTTGTCAAGATACCTATGAAACTCCCTTCTATAATCTAAATTTCTGTTATTGCCTTCTTTCAGGTTTGTAAAATCACTTGAGTAGTCGCTGGGAATAAACCTTGGAACTTGTGCTTCAACAGCAGCATCTAAAAATGTTTTTTGGCTGTCAATAACCGTTTCCTTTAACCCCGCTAAAGCCGATACCATACAATGTGCTCCTATACAATGTTTTGATATTTCAGATTTATTGCTTGTATCTACCTGAAATACATTTACTCCTTTTTGTTCTAAATTTTTTATTTTTTCAATGTCTGTTTGTAAACGGACAATTGCACGCACTTCTACATCTTTTGCTAACAATGCCTTTACAATTTTACCGCCTAGATTTCCTGTCGCACCTACTACTACTATTATTTTTTTCATTTAATATATTGGTTATTGGTATTTATATTTATTTAAAATTGTATATCGTTAATATTGCGTCTTGTAACTCGTGTATTTTATTCACGTTAGTATCTTCCCACGTAATTATGTTTATGGCTAAATTGATTTTACGCTTGCTCATTTAGGTTTTTCAATAATACATTCAATAAAAAATAGCATTAAAAATTCATGGACTTCCATCCCATAAATATCTTTAGTAATTACTATTGCAGAGCAAAAGTAATATATGCTTAATTTTTTTATTTGTATATTATCAAATCAATTACTGAGTATTTTTAGACTAATTATTTATAGTAGCATTTATTATTACAATGTATTTAATGCCTCCCCCATCCGGATTATCTTCCTCCAGGAGGGCAATTCTTTCTTAAAAATTCCGTGTACATTGTGGCTAAATGTGCATACGTTCCTTCGCCTTCCGAAAGACCGTGTGAGCGATTTGGATAAGCCATGTATTGAAATTGCTTATTGTATTTTACTAATTCATTTATCAGTATTTCAGCATTTTGAAAATGCACGTTATCATCTCCGGTGCCGTGTATGTAAAGCAGATTGCCTTGCAAATTTTTCGCATAAGTTACTGGTGAGCCTTTAATAAATTCTTCCATATTTTCTTGCGGCAAACCCATATATCTTTCTTGATAAATATTATCGTAGGTAAGTTGATTTGCTACTGCAGCAATGGCAATACCTGTTTTGTAAATCTCAGGAAACTGAAACATTAAGTTAAGGGTAGCAGATCCACCACCACTCCATCCCCAAACAGCAATTCTATCGGCATCAACAAAATCCCATTTCAAAATTTCTTTTGCTGCCATTGCTTGATCGCGAATGTTCACTACACCAATTTTTCTGTAAACTGATTTACGCCATTCTCTTCCTTTAGGCACGGGTGTTCCGCGGTTATCAATGGAGATATAGATGTAACCATCTTCGCGCATATCACCGCCGTAAAGCCAATTTTGTGATGCACCATAGCTGTCGGTTACATTAGCTCCCCACGGCTCGGTATACACATAAAATAGTACGGGATATTTTTTAGAGGGATCAAAGTTTTTTGGCTTCACCATCCAGCCATCCATCTCAATTCCTTCTTCGGTTTTAATTTTAAAGAATTCAGTTACATTCTCTTCTTGAACAAACGGTAGTTTTGTGGCAATACTTTCTTTTTCGTTTAACGCTTTATGCGGCGGCAGCATAATTAATTCGCCAACGGGCATTGTATAAGTATTAGAGAAAGTATGCTGCGCAAATTTTCCCGTAGGTGAGATATTATAATCGTGCGTTCCTGATAATTCTTTTGGTGTTACTAATTCTAATTTTCCTTTACCATCTAATTTTGTTTTGTATAAATATTTTTGAGTAGCATTTGTGGGTGAGGCGAGGAAATAAACAACACCATTCTCTTCATCAATGGCTTTAAGAGAGATTACATCGAAGTTACCTTGCGTTACCAGCGTTTCTTTGCTGCCATCGCTAGTAATGCGATACAAATGTCTCCATCCATCTTTTTCGCTTGTCCATAAAAATTCTTTTCCTCCCGCTAACCATTGCACATTATGTTTGAAATCAAGTGCGTATGTATCTTCACTAGGCGTCATCACATCCACCCAAGCAGCATCTATTTCGGTGCTTATAACCACTGCATTTCCCGTTGCTGCATTGCACCGAATTATTTTGCTTTCATTCTGTTTGCGGTTTAATTGTTGTACAAGAAATTCGTTTGTACCCGGAATATATTCCAGTCGAACAATGTAATGCTCACGAGAATCGCCTTCAATGTTCATCCATGTAGTTTTGGCAGTTCCAATATCAATCACACCAATGCGACAAGCTGAAGGACTTTGCCCCACCTTGGGATACTCAACAGGAATAATTCTTGAATAAATTGAATCCGTATTGTTTATCATGTAGTAGTCACGTGTACTGCGCGCATCCAGTTGCCAGTAAGCTATGGATTTTCCATCGTTACTCCAACGAATTCCATCACGGCAGGCAAACTCTTCTTCGTAAACCCAATCAAATGTTCCATTGATGAATTTTCTGTTGCCATCAGTCGTGAGTTGTTTAATGCTTTTTGTTGCAAGGTCTTCCACATAAATATTGTATTCGCTAACGTATGCCACTTTGGTAGCGTCGGGTGAAAACTTGGCAAACATCATTGATGATGCCGGCAAGCTGCTTCCCAATTTTTGCAAACTATTATCTGCCAGCGACAGCACCCAATAATCGCCTTTCGTGTTAATGCGCCAAACACGCACCGAGTTAGTATAAATTAATAATTTTTTCTGATCCTCTGAAAAGGCATACATCTCAATCGCTATTGGTTCAGTTTGCCCGGATGGCGTAAGTTGTTGCTTGTTAATCAGCACTTTTTTTTCGCCGGCCGGCAACGTATACTCTACAATTTCATTTTGCTCAATAACATAGTAGGCATTGCCATTTTTCGACCATTTAAACCCGTCTTGTTGTGCTTGAACGGAGAATGATGTTACCCAGAAAATGATTACGAGTAGGATTTTAATTGAGCGGTACATATACATATGAATCGTTTTTAATTTGTGCGATAAATATAAGGTTAATTTTGGAACTTGGAAAATAATCTGATTTGCCGAACATTTTAGAAATTTCGTTGCCAATTTAAAACGAATCAAAAGAATGGCCTAGGAGGTTTAATTGGGACAAAAGAAATTAATTAAGCGCTCCTTTTAGTGAAATTAATATCTCAACATTCACAGGAACAAATTGAAATTGTTTACTTCAGCCAATTTTAATTTGAAATTGGTGATTTAAAAAACATAACCTATGATTTAAGAATTACTTTTCTTCTAAATTCTCAACATCGTCCAGGTCTTTATGTCGCCCGGATTTAAGTTTGTTTTTAATTAAGTCATTGTAGCTGATGAAGTTAACCTGAAGTTCGTCTATTTCCACAATTTTTTTATTTTCAAAACACTCATCAAATTTCACTCCATCAATTTCTGTTAGTAAGTCTATACGCAATGGTGGATAGCCCAATTGAATGATATTGCCCGGAATAATAAAATCTGAAATAGTCAAATTAAATGATCCAAATCCAAATTTATTAACGCAGTTTAAAACTTTTTCTGCATTAATCGGTGTTGGGTTTAACCAAATGTCCAAATCTCCTGTATATCTAGGATGGCCATGAATACCAACTGCATAGCCACCAACAATCAAGTAATCTACATTATGATTGTTTAATAACTCTACAAACTCTTTGAAGTCTTGGCTGAGCATTTTTATTAAATTGTATGAATTGTGAACGTAGCATCTCTATGGCCTCAAGCCTTTCGGATATTGGTCGAGATTGCCAATATTTATAGTCGGAAATTTTGTCTTTTAATCCAATTATTCTAACAACCTTTTCCATAAGGTAAAGATAATAAATAATTTTATTATAACGCGGGTTTGACAGTAACCGCAGTTCGGACATGGCTGTGGTTGTTTATTTCAGCCAAGTCCGAGTAGGGTTATTCCCTCAAAAAGTCGGTTGGGTATATTAATGAACCAAAATCTTTTCAGATGCCGTTTGTCCCTCGGTAATTAAATTTACTACGTAAAGTCCCGGCGTTAATGATGCCAAATTCAAATCAATTTTGTTGCCGGATGTAAAATCCTGAACAAAAACTTGAGTGCCTAAAGACGAGAAAATTTGAACGCTTACAGGTCCCGAAATTGTATATTCGATGCTAAGCATTTCTGAAACCGGATTAGGGTAGAGTTTGAAATTTGAAGCCAATTCCTGTTCAATACCGGTTGGGTTATAAGTTGTTTTCGCGAAGATGGAATTGTCGCAAACAATTTCCGAAACAAGATTAGGTACAAAGCCGGATATATATGTGTTGCTATAAGTATCGAAAGCAACCATTTTAAGTTGATTGGTGGTATCGATAGCAACTAACAAAAAGGTAGAGGTATTTTGGTCGAAAGAAGATGAACCACTAACGTAGTAAGGAAACTCATTAAGCTCTCCACGGTTAATAATTTCTCCGGTTAATTTATCGATTTCTATTACATTTCTTCCTGTATAATTATATAAGGAGTCATATGTATCATTCAAAGCATAAACGATTTCATTTACATTGTCAAAATTAACACTCATAATACTGTTGTATGGTGTTGTTGAAGTGAGTATTGTTTTAGTAAATGAAAACACGCTGTCTCTTACAGATATTGCATACAAACACAAGGCAGGATCATTTGTAAAACCAACATAATAAATAATACCATTGTTTGAGTCAAAACCCATGGCATCGGTAAAAACACCAATTGCACCGGGTTCATAAATAACTCCAATCAAGCTGTCCTGATTTGCAATGATATCATATTCATAAACATTGATATATTCCTCGGTTTCAACTAAAAGGTTGTACATTTTTCCGGTGCTCATATCGAATTCTGCAATGTTGGCAAATTGGGAACCACTTACCATGTTGTCTTCGCCTGTAAACGAATTGTACGAAAATAATCCTGAACTGTCACCGGAAATCCCTGTAATATAATAAATGCTGTTAAGTGCATCAAAAGCTGATGTACTAGAATAATAGCCGTCCAGAATTGTTGGTATAACAGTTACAGAAAGTGAATCAAGTGCCTCCCACTGAATGAGGTCAATGCTTGCGGAATCGGTATTGATGGCAGCCCCTATCAGACTTATCTGTGCCTTTGCACCAAAGCTCATGGTGTATAATATAGCAATACTCAAAAATGTATTTTTCATGGTTTTTGCGTTTTTGTCAATAACAAAAAGAAGCTTATTTTGTTCAGATTTATTTTTTACAAACGATTTTAAATGCAGGTTAGGAGGATTTGCTGATTTTATTGGTGCCTAGAACTGTTGCGACTATTGGGGTAGGAATGTTTTGAGATAAATATGATTTTGTAGGTTGTAGAGTGGAGGGTTAGATGTGCTTGGTTCACGCAAAGTGCACAAAAAAATCCACGCTAAGTGCGCAAAATCCATAGGATGTGCTAATGCAATGCTTAATGGCTGAGTAACTGATATTAAGCGTGTAATATTTTAATAAAAACAGCTGTTTACATAATGCACTCAACAAATTAACAGCAAACGGAACTCAAATGAATATATTACAAATAAATTAAAAGTGCTCATAACGTAACACAATTAGACAAAATGCAAATCTATTAAACCCTGGATTGCAGATACATAAACCCTTCGCGGTTATCGATTATTACATTAAATTGTTTTAGGATGTTATTACCGATAAGTCCGGCAAACTTGTATTGTGAACCATTTTCATTTGGTTTTTCTAAGGTAATAACGCCCTTAGTAAAAATTTGATTCGCAATAATAATTTGCGGTATAAATGCAACTTTGCTGCTGCCAAAGCTTAAAAATGTAGCAAAGTTTTGGTAGAGTCCATTACTTCCTAAAAAACCATTACCCAAAATTCCGTTTGAAGCATTCCCGGTATCAAACAAAAACCAATCTTTATAGATTTTACCTTTTAAAGCAAATGTGGCTTCAAAAACAGGGCGCACGCCATTATCTAAAATCATATTTTGCCATCTAAAATCTTGATTAATTGTTGGAAGTGAATCGTATAAGATAATTACATTGTTGTCGAAATCAATTTTATACACTTGATCCAAAAAAAATCCATTTCCAACTATAACATCTTCATAGCTTGCCATGTTGCGAGTTTCATACATCTCAATACCACTCCAAACCATTCCTGCAATATTCAATGCATTACTTGAACTTACTCGAGTTTCGTTTGAGCCATCACTATTAATCAAGTTTCCTTTTTTATCAAAATTGATATTGATTTTCTTAATAGATTTATAGTTGACATTAACAGCGCCTGCTCCCAAGTCGAACTGCATATTTAAAGGTTCAGAACCGTTGATAGTTCCTTGAAAATAAATTCTATTATGTTTCAAGGTAAATGGGATTGTGTCATTACCTTCATTTTTTCTTATTGGCTTTTGTAAGTTTTGATAATTAGCTGAAATTCTTGTATAGCATGAATCTTTGCCGTTTAAAAGCACAATAAAATCAATGGTTTCGCCAAATTTCATATCAAATGAAATACTATCAATATCAGTAATAAATTTCACCGTTTGATTTTTTCTAGGCAAATCTAAATAATAAATATCCGGATTAATTTCTGGGATAATTACCCAATAATCAGTCTTGTAGTTGAGTCCATCCAGAATTCTAACATTTACCGAATTTGCCTTAACAACAGGTAACTGTCGTGCAGCTAGGTTTTGAAAATATAAACTGAACAATATAATTGAAATAGACTTTATAAATATTGAGCTCATGTAAAAATTTATTTTTGAATTAACAATCTGAAAATTATAGTCCGGGTGGTAAAACGAACAAAAACGTTATACCCAGTCGCCGGTCAATCAAAACTAATAAATAAGTTGAAAAACCGGCGCTACTGCTCAAAAAATTATTACAATTGGGATGGTTGAGTTGGTATTATGGTCAAAAAATAAATTACTGCTGCACAGCAATTTGAAAAATGGAATTTTCAAAACTTGCAGTAAATATCAGTTTGTGGGTTGTAGAGTGGAGGGTTAGATGTGCTTGGTTCTCCACGTCTATTCAGCCGGGCAGGCGCAATTCCGATTGGCATCGGAACGCAAAAGGAACCCGCGCGGAGGGCGCAAAATCAGTAAGTTGTGCTTATAAAATTTTAATAGCTGAACTGTGGTTATTGGGACACCAATTCTTTAATAAAAATAGGTGTTTACATAATGCACTTAACAAATTAACAGCAAACGGAACTCACCTTCATTTTCGAGTGGTGCGCGGTGAATGCAGGGTAACGTTTGAGCGTTGGGATGGTCTACTGCTAAACGACAAATATGACCTAATGGGATTTGAATGGGTTGTGCATTGGGTAAGGTTGTGTTATGTAAATCGTAAAAATGTTCCGTTAAATAAATTTCAAATGCTGCATCTGTGCCTTGGAAATTATTTTTGAGTTGTTGGCGAATTTCGGGGATTTGTATTTTTTGGATGCTTTGGGTGTTGGGTAAAATTTCGGTAGTAGCGCCGTAATAGGTGCATAAAAAAGTATCGACAGGCACCGGTGAACGATCGATATGAAATGAATACACATCGGTTGGAAAAATATTTTCAGGGGAATCTCTATCGTATTGTTTGATGATATTTAATGTTGGAGCTGCGCCGTAGTCAGTGAGCAATTGGAAGTCGTTTAAAATGGTGTTGCGAGCAACTTGGCCTGCTGCAGTTAGGTTGAGGCTTAGTAATTGTTCCGGTTCAATAACAGTTATATTTTCTGTTGATGTACATTGTTGAATAATTTCAAGGTAATCGCCACTTAATGAACGTTCCCAACATAAAAAGTTTGTGTTACCATTTAATGGTGTAGTAACCAAATCGGTAAAATTGGTGATGGCTTGAATTGTGATTTGATTTGGGGGTTGTAGCAAAATAAAATTTCTTCTCGGGAGTATTTGGAATAATGGTTAAATACAAACACAAATTTACGGTAAAGTTTTACATTTTTAAAAGATGTGATATTTTGGACAATTTTTACAAAAGGTGTGCTTGTTTCTCGCAATTCCGATTGACATCGGAACGCAAAAGGAACCCGCGCTAAGGACGCAAAATCAGTAGGATGGATTTTCAATAAAGGCAGGAATATAAGGCGCTTCATTGATAGTATCATTTGATACTATCAATTATACTTTTTTTGCGCGTTTCCTATATTATTATTGCTAAAAGATGTCACATTTTTAGTTTACTACACAGCCACAACTCAATAAAATCAAACTCTGTAGTCAAGTTACCGTCAACTTTACCCAAACTACCTTGTCACAACCAAAATGCACGATTAAACTTGAAATTTTGGTAAAATGATACGCTTTAATACGATCATAATATGAAAAATATCATTTTTTAAATTGAGGCAATAACCGCTGCTCGGACATGGCTTCGGGTGCTACTTCGGGTACAATAGCTGAGACATGTCCGAGCAGTGGTTATTGCTACCCGTAAAAAATAATTAATCATAGCAAAACCCTGCGAAAAATGGGGCAAAAAAATTCGAATTTAATACCATTCAATGCTCAACGCTCCGATGCCAAAGGAATGTCCGAGCAGTGGTTCTTGCGGCAAAAAAAATCAATTAATCTCGCACAACCCTGCGACAAATAGGATATGAATAATTCGAAATAAATGTCATGTATTACAAAAATTGTTCGCAGGGTTTTGCCGGTTTGTATATATAAATGGAGGCAATAACCACTGCTCGGACATGGCTTCGGGTGTTACTTCGGGTACAATAGCGGAGACATGTCCGAGCGCTATACCGACCGTTAACGTAAGTGTGTTAATCTTTTTTGACATAATACATACAGCATTAGTTAAAACTTGTAGGTTTATTAAATGATATAATCGGTTCCTCACTTCGAGAGAATTACGCCTCATTCTTATCACTGATTAGCTCAAATATCAAATCTGATAAAAGCGCTATATCACTCTCGATGGCACCTTTCATATATCTTTCGTAAATACTTTTATTGTCAGGTGGGTTAAGATTTAAGGTCAATCTTTTTTCTAATGCTAACAATCTTAAAAACTCTCTTTGTGTTCGTCCATTTCCCTCTCTAAATGGATGTAAGTAGTTTATATTGTCTAAAATTTCTGCTAGTTTTTCTGCTAATTCCCTCCTGTTATCATTTGGTATATTTTTGAACTCCGATATTAATGTGTCAATGTATTTGAAAGCATTATCAAAAAGTGTAATTGGGAAAAATTGTTTACCATCTTTACTTATTTCAACAGTCCGATTTTTACCTGCCCAAACGTAGATGTCTTGAAATAAGTGTCTATGAATTTCAAAAAGATTTTCAATTCCCTTAATTTTTATTGGGTTTTCGTAAAGTTCGAGGAGGCGTTTTGTAACAACACCACTTTCAACAAATATTAATGTATCGGTGTCTGCAATATCAAATAGATTTTTTAATACCCCTGTATTTGGGTCATTATAGGTATATTCATGATCGAGGTATTTGTAGGATTTAGACATAGGCTTTTTCATTAGCAAATGTCACCAACTCACTCAAGGAGATTTTTCCATTTACATAGTCTCGTATAATTTCAACTCCTTTTGGAGTTGGATTAAAGCCTTCAAACATATTGCTACCTAATGCATTTGCTGTACTTTCTAAAGTTTCCAGGTCTGAAAATTTTACTCCCATTATGGTCAATCCTGTTCGGTCAATTTCTATGGTGGTAAACATGCTTGTAAAGTTAAGTTCAATTACAAATTTACAATATTTTTCAGGTTTTATGCTTGGTCTACAAACAATATTATTCAATGCTCAACACTCCTATGCCGAAGGAATGTTCGAGCAGTGGTTCTTGCGGCAAAAAAAATCAATTAATCTCGCAAAAACCTGCGACAATTGGGACACGAAAAATTCGAAATAAATGTCATGTATTACAAAAACTGTTCGCAGGGTTTTGCCGGCTTGTGTATTTTAAATAGAGGCAAGAACCACTGCTCGGACATATCTTCGGGTGTTACTTCGGGTGCAATAGCGGAGACATGTCCGAGCAGTGGTTATTGCTACCCGTAAAAAATAATTAATCATAGCAAAACCCTGCGAAAAATGGGACTCGAAAAATTAGAAATAAATGACATGTATTACAAAAACTATTCGCAGGGTTTTGCCGGCTTGTATATTAAAATGGAGGCAATAACCACTGCTCGGACATGTCATCGGATGTTAATTCAGATGTGATATGCTGTTAGCAGATGTTTATTTATTTTTCTTTTAGATAAATATCAAAATTTATTTTCAAGTTACCTTTAATGTCTTCCGGTGTTATTTGTAAAATTCTAAGTTTTGCTTTGTCTTGCGATGCCCAAGGGTCTTTAGTGATATGAGGATCTCCTTGAAAATAAATTTGAGAAATTAATTCTTTACTATTTTTTTCAGTTACGCGGTAATGGATATGTGAAGGTCTATAAAGTTCGCCATTCAAATATTTGCCGGGTAAAATAGTCGTAAATGAATATTCTCCTTTATCATTAGTTTTTAAGCCGGCTCGCTGTCTAAATTCTTTTGAGTCATTATCATATTCGCCTTCTGTGTTACAATGCCAAATTTCAACTAATGCGTCTTTAAGTGCTGTTGTGCAGTCTGACTTAAATACTTTTCCTTTCAATATTATTCTTGTGCCAACCAGTCCTTCGTAGGTGAGGTCTGAGCGAACAGGAGCGTTTTCTCTGTAGAAAGGTCCTAAAATGTCGTTTGTGGTATCACAGTCACCAATAAATGCTCCGTTTGCCTCTTTGCTTATTGAACCAAAAGTTGTTAATGCAAACGCTGTCAATGACGAGCTGATAATAAATTTCTTTCTGTCCATTTTTATGTTTTTTTAAAAAGCTGACTAAAGGCAAACCCGATAGTTATTGGGTGTTAAAATACTCACCTTTGTATGCTAGCCCACACAAAACTAGCAAATAATTCGAACAGGAATGCTAGGCAATTTTTTCAATTCTTGCTCCTTTACATAAAGGATATTCACTAACGAAATTTTTTATTGCTTCATTCATTTTTTCAAAAGATGCTCCATAAAAATAAAGCGCTGTTTCAGACTGTCCCTCCCAATATCTAATTATTTCAGAATCATCATTTGTCAGTTTTTGAATTTCTGTGGAAAGAAATAGAGAATCGCTGTTTTTATAAACATCTTCACCTAAATTAAGCGCGTCTAAATAAATTCCCAAGCCTTCTTTAATACCAAATTCGATATTATTATCCGTTTTTTCTACAGTTAAGACGGAGCCCTTAGGGGCTCCTAAACTTTCCAATTTTTCTATTATTAATTTTATTTGAAATTCATTTATGTCTTCAGCGGCAAGCTTAATTTCAATGTCAATATATTCAATTTCCCCATTTTTACGTTGCATTGTACCTCCGCCGGTTACTTCTCCCAAATTATTTTCTTTAAGAAAACGTTCTAGGGGATCTCCATAAATTACGCTTCTGTCAATTGGGTTAAGTTTATCGTTGATGGTTGCGATTAAGAAATTATAAGTGCTTCCATTTAATTCGACTTTACCGTTTCCAAATAGTTTTTTTAAAAAGTTCATTTGTTTGTTTTTAAAGGTTGTTTAATGCATCAGAGCGTTAAAAAAAATATCGCACTTATAATAACCATTCAAAACTACCAAATAATCCGAAAACGAAGTAATACCTTAAAAAATATTCCCGAAGTTGATTTTATAAACCTCAAAACCGGCGCCAGTAAATCTGCGAAAAATGGGACACAATAAATTCGAAATAAATATCATTTACTACAAAATCCGGTCGCAGGGTTTTGCCGGTTTGTATATTTTAAATAGAGGCAAGCACCGCTGCTCGGACATGGCTTCGTGGCGAAACTCTGCGAAATATAAATGCCAAAGGAATGTCCGAGCAGTGGTTCTTGCGGCATAATAAAATCAATTAATCTCGCACAACCCTGCGACAATTGGGACACGAAAAATTCGAAATAAATGTCATAAAGCTTCGTAGCATCCTGGGTTAGGTCGGTATTTTATTTATTCTATGGCCGGAACCCAGCTTGGACAGATCTACACCGGCTAAAGCTTGCCAGCCTAAAGGATAAAATAACTGTCGACAACCCTGTTCATTATTTGGAAGCATTTTAAACACACTTACAGCATGCGAATATTAGAAAATTAAAAGCGAACAAATCATCGGCATTGGTTAGCATGTCCTAAAATCAATTGTTTCAGGTGATTTTAATCTGAAATTTATAAAATTAAGCGGTTGTGCAACAGCTACCCATGGTAGCAATAGTTTTAATTCTTAAAATGCTGCAACTCCATTCAGTTACTACGTTTAAAGTGCCCTTCTTTTTTTAACATTAAAAGGGTCCAAACACCTCCCAAGAAGTCTATTGCAGAAAAAATTATAATGTTCGGAGAAACCAACTTAAATAGCGCAAATGCAGTAAAGAAAAAAATTATTGTCAATCGAATAAAGGCTGTTGCCTTCATTATCACTATAATTTCATGCTTAGCTCCAATAGTATAATAAACGGAAAGAGCCATTAGTAAAATCCCCGAAAGCCTTATCCATACTTCATTGGTAGGTTCGATACCAAATGGCGTTATCAGCGCATTGGGGAAAAGTAAAAGAATAAGTCCAATAACAGCCAGATAAATACCAAAAATTAAAACACTTTTCGCTGATTTACTCATATTTTTTCCAATTTATAAATTAAACTAAATGCTATACAACTTACGAATACACAAAAAACATATCTGTATAATCTCAATACCGAAACAATTAAAATGAATAATATTCTTTTTTATTTCATCTCCGGATTTTTAAATTAGCCCTAACGACATACACGATAGCTATCGGGTATGAAGCAACTCACCCCGATATTATAGTCCATTCAAAACTACCAAATAATTTGAAAAAGAAGTAATACCGTTAAAAAAATGCCTGAAATGGAGTTTATAACACCTCAAAACCGGCACCAATAACCCTGCGAAAATGGGCCACAAAAAATTTAAATTAAATATCATTTACAACAAAATCCGTTCGCAGGGTTTTGCCGGAATAAAAATTAAAATGGAGGCAATAACCACTGCTCGGACATGGCTTCGTGGTGAAACTACGCGAAAATTTAAATGCCAAAGGAATGTTCGAGCAGTGGTTCTTGCGGCAAAAAAAATCAATTAATCTCGCAAAACCCTGCGAAAAATGGGACGCAAATAATTTGCAATAAATGTTATCAGCACATTCGAAGCACGAAGGGTGCAACCTGTATTATATTTTTTAATTGCGGCCAGAACCCTGCTTGGACGCAACAAGTAGTATGCTTAAGTTGTTTTTTCATTCGTCTCAAATTCTTTCAAAGTTTTACCATCTTTATTTTTCCATTCTGTTAGTCCATTTGCATTGCGACCCATAACCATTACAGCAGCTGTGGATGGGCTGCTGAAAATGTAGTCGTCTGAGAATTCATAGTATTCTCCCTTGCTTACAAGGACTCCTTCATTAATTAGTTTTTGTCTGTAGTTAATGTAGTTCGAAGTCATTGAGGTAACAATTGTTGCTGCTGCTTTTGAGTTCTTAAAAACTACAAAACCGTCAGAAGTTGGTTCGCCTTGTCCTTCGGCACCTCGTGCCGCTTTAATAAAAAATGTTTCTTGTTTTTGCTTAGGTTTAAATTCTCTTTTTTCGTCAAATACTTTATGCCCAAGCGTATTTACAAGCATTTTAATGTATTCAATAAATTCCTCCATTTCAGCTCTGTCAGATTCGGAAATTGACGACTGCGTCGGAATGATTGTATTGTCTAGTGTATAACGATTTGCAGATTTAGCAATGTCGTGCAATCTATTTTCTAAATATTTTATATGGGCCTTGTTTAAGTTTTCATCTTTACTAATAAAAACTATTGCCTCGTTCCAAAAGTCTTTTTGAGTCAGCTGTTGATTTAATCGTTTTAAAATTGATTCAGCTTCACCAATATATACTTGGTCCTTCCCTGCTTCGTCTTTTCCAAATAGTAAATATACTCCAGTGCTTGTTAAATCGTCACGATCGGAGCAGTCTTTAATTTTAATACGTGGGATTTTATAAGCTTTTCCAGACCAGTTGGAAAGTTCGCAACTCATTCGTCCGTTAGGTTCTCCGTCAATGAGGAATATTTTAATTGTTTTTCCGAATTTCATTATTTATTTAATATTAAGTTCACAAATTAAAGGCAAATGATCGCTGTAGTTTATCCATTTTTCAATGTCCGCTACTTCAAAATACATCATTTCTTCTTCAATTTCTTTTGATGTAAAAATATAATCAATGTGGTATGGCTTTGCTCTATTTCTTTGGAGAAAAAAAGTAGGTTTTGATTCTTTTCCTTGTTCCTCTTTAAAATAGCAATGATACAAACTGTTGATGTTCATTTTTGATAAATCCTTTACTACATCAGAATGATTCCACCATCTATCCCATTCATCCCAAATTGTATTACTATTAAAATCTCCTGCAAGTATTATTTTCTTAAACTTCGATTTGTTTATTTCTAAATATTTCCACAATTGTCCAATGTAGCCAAAGTTCGGTGATTTGTTTTGACTTGTCCAAATACCCAATAATTGGAAATCATTATTTACGAGGCAAGGCAAGAAGTGTTTTACGTCATGGTCTTTGTAGGTAACACTCCACTTTATTAATTCAATTGTCGTTTTGTTTTTTGCAAAGATACCAAGCCCTTTATTTTTATTGTCGCCTTTCCATAAGTAATTTCCTGCCCAAGAAAAATAATGTTGATGTTTTGACAATTCCGGATTTTCGCATTCTTGGATAATATAGAGGTCAGCATTAAGCGTTGAAAGATGTTCAAACTTATTCCTTAACGCACCATTACAATTCCAAGTCACTATTTTCATTTATTATTCTGTCTTTTTCAATGAGGGATAACGGTCAAGTATAAACTTAGTGAGGTACTAGAAGCACTTCACTTTCAGTTCTGCATTATTTTAATTAATATTCAATTCGTTCAATTTTAGCACTTTAGCCCGCATTACGCTTATATAATAGGGTGCTTAGTAATTTTTTCTATGATATTTACAGATTCTTGAAATTCATTTAACTCTTTTAGCTCGCTTCTGAGAATATTAAGGAACGAAGAACATTTGTTGCAAAAATCTACCCTCCATTTTTTGTCTTCAGTACCCCTTATTCCTTTTAGGTTCGAGAGAATATCCGCAAGTTTTATTATTTGAACATCTAGACTTGAATTTGAAATTGCATTCAAATATTCTCTTTCTCTTAATGATTTTGGAATTCGTTTGTCGATAGAAAGTGTTTTTACTAAATCAGCAACTTTCCTATTTGACTGCTCAACTATGTCCTCGAAATCAGTGCCAGTATCTTCAATAGTGTCATGAAGAATTGAAGCCATTGATATATTATTTAATTCCTGTTCATCATATTTATGATTCAATTGCTTAATGATGTTTCTCGATATTTTATCAACTTCAAAAATATGATGAAAATACATTTCACCACCTTTTCTCTTTTGATTCCCATGTTTGACAATTGCAAAAAGTTGGACATCGGTAAGTGCAATTTGATTATCTGAAACTATAAAAGGAGTTGTAGTTTTAATTCTATTTGTTGAATTAATCCTAAGCAAATTGTATCCCCTTTCTAGCGAATGTCCTATGTATCTTGGACTCACAATGCTATCAACCATTAAAAATTTTAAATTCCATAGTTTCCATTCTTCTTGGGTGATTAACATTTTGCCGTAAATATGATAATACCTATCAGTTTTAAGTAGAATATAATTAACTCCTATTATTTTATTTAATACCACTTGTAATTGATCAAAAGAAAGAGGATAGTCATAGTGCAGATTCATCATTGGTAGATGATGAAATCTCCCATTTTGGGATTTTACAACTGATGCAACTGATAATAAAGGTTTGTGAGTGCTAGTATGTTGGTGTATGAATTTTGAATCAGCGAATTCTTTTCCTTTGATAGGTATCAGCTTATCCTTATCAAAATGAATACCTGATGTTACATTATTAATTTTATCGTAAAACGACGGGTGTTCTTGTCTCCAGTTTAATCTAACTCTATGAGAAACAAGGTAGAACTCATACTCAAAGAGATTCTGATTTTGAATCATTTTATATATCACTTCTACACTGGTCATTTAGTTTCAAGCTGATATTTAATGTAATTAAATAAATCTTTGTTCTTAGCATTTATTTTAAGGAAATCACGCTCTTCTTTGGGTTTCTTTTTAAGAGTAAATCCATTGTCGACCTTTTCCCATTTGTAATAATCAATAAATATTACTTGATGATTAATGAGAAATCCATTCTCAATTGGCACACTTTCCACCTCTTTTATGTCAATTTTTTCTATTCTTTCATTTCCTTTTAAATTATTCCATTGTTGTATTCGTGCTTTAAGCTCAGAAGTTCGCGAATCCTTAGTTTGGCTGTCACTTAATGAACTCAGAATAAAATTGGTAGAAGGTACAATTAGTGTAATGTTTAAGTTTCTTTTTTTACCGTTTTCAAGGTTGAATCTTAATTCTTCAGCAAATGATATAGAATAGCCAAAAACGGTAACCGTTTTTAACTCTTTAGTATTTAAAATTTCTTTTGTAACTGAGCCTATTTTATGTCGTTTAAGGCTAAGGGTATTCCATTCATAAACTTTTAAAAAGATGATATATTGAATGCACCAGATAATTACGAAAGTTAAAAACAATGCTATTTTAATTGAGAAATTAAACATGCTTGTATAAGTCTGCTCTAAATTAGATGGTTTAATAATTGCAACTAAATCTTCAAGGAATTTTGAATAATTGGCAGCTGAAAGTGCGAGAATTGCAAGAACTATTGATAAGATAGCCCAAGTCTTTTTTACTGCAGTTCTAGAATAGTTCATATTTTATTTCAATTTAGCATAACGTTGAAGCATTGGCGATGTGGCGATATCCTATGTTCCGTCTGTCCGGTGCCGCTGCTGGTTAAAGATACAAAAGTTCATTGTTTCTTCTACTGCTGGGCTTTATTCATCTGACGAAACCGAAGCAGATTAGCTAACAAAAGGCTGAGTGTAAATTCCGGTGAATGTAACCCCCCTATTCCGGTGA
>JANMLV010000093.1:0-32414 GCA_031372705.1 Bacteroidota bacterium
ATAGTTTCTTTTTTATTGCGAACACGAAACAAGGGTGTTTGCAGAATATAAATATGATTGTTTTTTACCAAATCAGGGAAAAATTGCAAAAAGAATGTGAGTAATAATAATCGAATGTGCATGCCATCCACATCAGCATCGGTGGCAATTACAATATTATTATAACGCAAACCTTCTATACCATCTTCAATATTCAGCGCATGCTGTAATAAATTAAATTCTTCGTTTTCGTATACTATTTTTTTAGTGAGGCCGTATACGTTTAATGGTTTTCCTTTTAGTGAAAAAACGGCCTGTGTTTCAACGTCTCTAGCCTTAGTAATACTTCCGCTTGCGCTATCACCTTCGGTGATAAACAAGGTTGAGTTTATCGTTTTTTCATGTTTGTCTTCACCTAAATGAAATCTGCAATCGCGCAATTTCTTATTATGCAGATTTGCCTTTTTTGCTCTTTCGTTTGCTAATTTTTTTATTCCGGCTATGTCTTTTCTTTCGCGTTCATTTTGCAAGATGCGTTTTAACAATGCATCGGCGGTAGCAGAATTTTTATGGAGATAATTGTCCAGTTCTTTTTTAATAAAATCTACCACAAAGCTCTTAACGGTTACTTTCCCATCGGGCGACATATTGATAGAACCCAATTTTGTTTTAGTTTGCGACTCAAACACGGGTTCTTGCACACGAATAGCTATGGCACCAACAATAGCTTGGCGAATATCTGAAGCATCGAAATCTTTCTTATAAAATTCACGAACTGTTTTTACAATACCTTCACGAAATGCCGCGAGATGCGTTCCGCCTTGTGTGGTAAATTGACCGTTAACAAATGAATAATATTCTTCGCCATATTCATTATTATGCGTTAGCGCTAATTCAATATCTTCGCCTTTTAGTTGAATGATTGGGTAGCGCAGATCAGGTTCATTGGTTTTGCGTTTTAATAAATCGAGTAATCCATTTTGCGAATAATATTTCTGACCGTTGTAGTGGATTGTTAGTCCGGCATTTAAAAATACGTAGTTCCACAATTGATTATCGAGATACTCCGGAATAAAGTGGAAATTTTTAAAAATGGTATTATCCGGCACAAATGTAACTAGCGTGCCGTCGCGTTCATCGGTTTTAATAATTGCATTATCCTTGCGCAAAATCCCTTTCTCAAATTCTGCCATTTTTGTTTTGCCTTCGCGGAAAGCTTCCACTCTAAAAAACTGGCTAAGGGCATTAACGGCTTTTGTACCAACTCCGTTTAATCCCACAGATTTTTGAAATGCAGCAGAATCATATTTCGCACCTGTATTCATAACGCTTACGCACTCAATAACTTTTCCAAGCGGAATACCACGACCATAATCCCTAATTGTAACTTGATATTTTTCGATTGAAACTTCAATTTTTTTGCCATAACCCATCATGTATTCATCAATGGCATTGTCGATAACCTCTTTTACAAGAATGTAAATACCATCATCGGCCGAAGAGCCGTCACCCAGTTTACCGATGTACATACCCGGGCGCATGCGCATATGCTCAATCCAGTCGAGGGTCCTGATATGTTCTTCTGAATAGTTGTAGTTAGTATTTGCCATAGGGCAAAATTAAAGATTGGGACAGCAACACGGTTTTAAGATATACACATTCAAAGCTTCAAAAAGACATGAATGTGTATTTTAGCTATACTTAGATGTAAATTAAAGTAATTCATTGGCCAAATTCGCCAATTCGCTTCTTTCTCCCTTTTGTAAGTTAATAACTGAGCACAAAGGGTGATTTTTAATCTTGTCGATCAAATAGCTCAAACCATTACTATGCGTATCGAGATAAGGTGTATCGATTTGATTTATATCGCCGGTGAAAATAATTTTTGTATTCTCGCCTGCCCTGGTAATGATAGTTTTAACCTCAAGTGGAGTTAGATTCTGAGCTTCGTCGATAATAAAATAGATATTAGAAATACTGCGACCGCGAATATATGCAAGAGGCTGAATTACCAACTTTTCTTGCTCTATCATTTGTGCTATTGCTTTAAACTCACTGTCGTTTTGTTCAAACTGATTCTGAATCATTTTCAAATTATCCCAAAGCGGTTCCATATAAGGATTCAGCTTTGATTTAATATCACCGGGCAAATAACCGATATCTTTGTTGTTTAGTGGAATTATTGGTCGTGCTAAAAATACTTGTTTGTAATTTCGGCGCTGTTCCAAGGCAGAAGCCAATGCCAGCAATGTTTTACCTGTTCCTGATTGTCCTTGTAAAGCAACCAATTTAATTGCAGGATTTAACAAAACATTCAATGCAAATACTTGTTCTGCGTTGCGTGGTTTAATACCATATGCAGTTGCCTTGTTAATTTTTGTATAAACCTTATCTTCAGAATTATAACTGGCTAACACACTACTGCTGCCGTTTTTAAGAATAAAGCATTGGTTAGATAAAGGTTCATGTTTTGCAATTTTTTTGAAGCCTATAAACCCGTCGCTATATATTTTATCTATGGTTTCATGATCAATACCATCTATAGTTTCGATAGGTTCTTTAAGTAATTCAGAATTTTCAATTTTATCATTCTTGAAATCCTCGCTGAATAAGCCTAGCGATTTAGCTTTCAAACGCAAATTAATATCTTTAGTAACCAAAATTATTTTATGGTCCGGATATTTATGCTTTATAACAAGCGCAGTATTCAAAATTTTATGATCCGGTTTTTCTTCGCCAAAAATCTTTTCAGCATCAACACCATTGTGCTCATACATAGCAACCAGCATGCGCCCTGTGGTTCTGCCGTTTATGGGACGCCATTCTTGTAAGGTGCTTTCCTTCGACTTATTATCTAAAAATCGAATAAACTCACGTGCTTCAAAATTTATTGTTTCATTCCCTTTTTTGAAGTTGTCTAACTCTTCAAGAACCGTTATGGGAATTACAACGTCGTGTTCTTCAAATTTATTAACAGAATTGTGGTCGTGCAGAATAACCGATGTGTCCAGAATGAAAATCTTTTTCTCTTCTTGCACTTTAGCCTTTTTCTTCAATGCCATATCGTGGTTTGTAAATCCAAGATTAGCGTATGTTTAGACAATTACAAATAAGGTTATACCACATAGGTGTTGATAATTGTCTGTACCAGCGTACAGTTCACCTTGGAAGCACCTGAGCAAGGGCTGTTTCAAAAAATGCAATTTGCTGCTTTTTTTCTGCCGTATCTAAATTTAATATTGAAGCTATGATATCAGCAACTTTCGGATAAATTTCTTTTGCCATTTTTATATCAAAATATAATTTTCCGGTCCGGCGAATAATAAAATCACTCACATTGGTTACCATTTCGTTTTCGATGCAATAAATTATTTCAGCAGTTAAAATACGTATTGAAGCATCAGCAATTGTGTTACCTAAATCGAATGCAATATTAATTATATCGGCTGCTGCTGTTCCATAATTATGAACCAAATATTGGATTTCAGCCCGTTTTAAATTAATTTGTTTAGACTCCCCCGTTCTGCGCTCAATATATTCCGGAATTGACATCTCGAAATCAGCGCCAAACAATTTAACATTTATGGTATTGCTTTTGGGGATTTGCCTGCCGGTTTTAATTAAATCTTTGGCAACAATATCAACTACTTTTGTTGCCATTTTTCGGTATCCGGTTAATTTACCGCCTGCAATTGAAATCAAACCGTTATCAGCAATAAATATTTCATCCTTTCGCGATAATTCGGAGGGTGATTTTCCTTCTTGATGAATTAAAGGCCTCAACCCAGCCCAGCCGGAAAGCACGTCGTTGTTAACTAAATCGGCATTGGGGAACTTTTTATTAACCGCATTTAATATATATTCAGTGTCAACTTCAGTAATGGAAATATTATCCTTATCACCATTGTAATTGGTGTCGGTAGTACCAATATATACCATATCACCGCGAGGTATTACAAATATCATTCTGCTGTCTCCGGCAACATCAAAATATAAGGCGTGATTAATTGGAAATCTTTCTTTTGTTACAACAATATGCACACCTTTGGTGAGATGTAATTTTTTGCCGGCAGGTAAAGTATCTAAACCACGAACTTCATCAACCCATGGACCCGCAGCATTAATTATTTTTAATCCATTACAAATATGTGATTCTCCTGAAATTAAATCGCGTACCTTGACGCCGGATATTTTATTATTCAGTTTTTCAAACCCTTCTACTTTTGCATAATTGATGCATATTGCACCAAACTGAACTGCAGTTTTAATAATACTGATTGTCAATCTTGCATCATCGGTTCGAAATTCTTTATAAATAGCACCACCAATTAATTCCTGCTTGTTTAATAGCGGTTCTAATTCACTCATTTGCTCGGCATTTACCAAGTAGTATCTATCTTCTTTTTTAACTTTTGCCAAGGTATCATAAATGCGCAAAGCCAAACCGGTAGATAACTTTCCTAAGCTGCCATTTTTATAAATAGGCAACAACATATTTATAGGTTCAACTAAATGAGGTGCCAAACGATGAATTACGGCCCGTTCAATTCCTACCGTGCGCACCAATCCAAATTCCAGTTGCTTTAAATAGCGCAAGCCACCGTGAATGAGTTTGGTAGATTTAGATGATGTGCCACCTGCAAAATCATACTTTTCAAGTAAAAGCACTGATAACCCTCGTGCAGCGGCATCTAATGCAATACCTGCGCCCGTAATTCCGCCGCCAATAATAACAACATCAAATTGCTTTTGCGCTGCCTTGGCTAAATTTTGTGAACGATGATGGGTGCTGAGTGACAATTGTATTTTTTACAAAGTTGTGAAATTTAATCAGATATTCAAGCACGGCTAGTCAATTAGCTAATTAGCAAATTTGCTAATTAGCTAATTAACTATTTTCCCTATCTTTGCCGCATGACATTTGAACATTTAACAGACTTAAAAGAAAAACTGCTTGTTTTGAGGAGGTTTCTTTAACTTCGATGATAAGGTTATACAAGTAAGCGAAGACGAACAAATTACACACCAACCGGGCTTTTGGGATGATCCGAAAAATGCCGAAGTGGTGCTCAAGCGAATCAAGATTAATAACATCTGGATTAATGCCTTTAACGATGCCGCAGCCTCAGTTGACGACCTGGATGTGCTATATGAATTTTCACAAGCCGGCGAAGCAACTGAAGAGGAAGTTGATGCTCAATTCGACACAACAAAAAGTGTTTTGGATGAATTGGAGTTTAAATCGACCTTAACGGAGCAAGAAGACCAACTGCCGGCAATCTTAACCATTAACTCAGGAGCAGGTGGAACCGAAAGTTGCGATTGGGCCAGTATGATTTACCGCATGTATAATATGTGGGCTTCTAAAAATGGATTTAAAGTTACCGAGCTAGATTATCAAGCGGGTGATGTTGCGGGAATTAAAAGCGCATCATTACAAATTGAAGGTGAATTTGCCTATGGCTTGCTAAAAAGCGAAAATGGTGTGCATCGCCTTGTGCGTATCTCCCCTTTCGATAGCAATGCCAAACGACATACCAGTTTTGCCAGTGTGTTTGTATCACCCTTAATTGACGATACAATCGAAATTATTATTTCACCATCCGATTTAACTTGGGATACTTTCCGAAGTGGTGGTGCAGGTGGTCAAAACGTGAATAAAGTGGAGACGGCAGTGCGGGTTACACATTTACCTACCGGAATTGTTGTGGCATGCCAGGTAAATAGAACTCAAGGATTAAACCGTGCAATGGCAATGCAAATGCTACGTAGTAAACTGTACGATTTGGAAATGCAAAAACGCCAGGAAGTAAAGGATAAAATTGAAGGCACTAAGAAAAAGATTGAATGGGGAAGTCAAATCCGAAATTATGTGCTGCATCCATATAAATTGGTTAAAGATGCCAGAACCGGATACGAAACAGGAAATGCTGATGCTGTTTTGAATGGAGGATTAGATGAGTTTATTAAGGCATATTTGTTGATGGATTAAAATACAAGTTATGATATTAAGCCCTGCAATTAGAGATAATTGCAGGGCTTTTTTGTTAGGGAATACCATTGTATAAACCATTCTGTCGCCCCTACAGGGCTTGGATTTCGTCTGTTGGTTGGCGAGTTACCAATCTGTCGCCCCTACAGGGCTGAGATATATTCTGCGAAGTCATCTTTCTACCATTCTGTCGCCCCTCCAGGGCTTGGATTCCGTTTGTTGGTTGGCGAGTTACCAATCTGTCGCCCCTACAGGGCTGAGATTCTTGTAACATTTACAATCTTGTTACCATACTGTCGCCCATACAGGGCTGGGATTCGTGTAACATTTGCAATCTTTCTACCATACTGTCGCCCCTACAGGGCTGGAACCCACCTCCTGTCCGCGGTTTGGTCTCCCGACCGACCTCTTTCCGGATGTTGAATCATTGATGTTAATTCGCTGCATTAATTCGCAAATACCATACTGTCACCCCTACAGAGCTGGAACCCACCTCCTGTCCACGGTTTGGTCTCCCGACCGACCTCTTTCTGGATGTTGAATCAGAGACTTTAAATTGCTACAATAATTCACTTAAATCATTTTACTGCTTAGACAGAGGAAAGTTTACAAATATTTATAGTTGAAACTTTGCCTTGCAATTTTAGGCATAACAATTCCATCATCAATTTCTCAACAATTTTATTTACCACAATGCTCAATTAAGTATGGAAATTGCAATTATTTAAGGTGGTTAATTAAATATCAATATTGCCTAAAATGATTTAGATTTAAACAACAGTCTCAGAAATACTCACTGTTCAATTACTATTTGTTTTTTAATTTTCCGGTGGGTAAAAATTACTAAAATTAACAGGATACCAAACAAAAAAAGTGAAGACCCATAAGTTCCGAAATTCAACCCACCTTTGTCTTTCGATTTAGTAAGTAAATCGCCAAAAGTTGCTCCAAATGGGCGTGTGAGAACGAAAGCAAGCCAAAATAAAACGATATGCGAAATTTTTGTGAAATAATACGCTGCAATAATAACAAGCAATAATCCACCAATTAGTAATGCTCCGCCGGCAAAGCCTAGCCCTGAGTTATCAGCTAAAAAATCGCCAAGTGCTGTTCCAAGCGTATTAGAAAATAATATTGCTGTCCAATAAAACACTTCACCTCGCAGTGAATTAATATTTGTAACCGACAGCGACTTCTCAGTGCGCATCCAAATTAAAAGTGTAATTACCAAACAAATTACTAAAATAGCAGACCCAAGTGCGTATCCTAATCCTAAAGTTCTATCCATGTAATCTGAAATAGTTGTTCCTGCCGTACTTGTAGAAAGTATGACTGCCCAATAAATAAAAGGATGGTACCTTTTGGTTCTCAATTGCAAAAACAAAGTGGCAAAAAATATAGATAAAAGAATTATTGAGCTGATTGCATAGCCAACATTTAAGGTCATTGAAACCATATCACCGGCCGTTTCACCTAATGTTGTAGCACAAATTTTCATAACCCAAAATGCAAGAGTAATTGCAGGCAATTTATTATAAGCATTCATTCTATAAAATTTAAGGTGATGAGCAAAATAATGATTAAAATGCCAATAAGGGAAATGATGAAAAAGTAATCAGCAAATTTTTCAAGTTGCATTTCCCTTGTTGGATTTGTGGTTCTTATTGATATAAACGACAAAATACTAGAGCAGGTTAAAAGCACAGCCACTACTGAAGTGAACTCATCAATTATATGTGTTTCAGCGGTGCTGGTAATATGTAATGATGTAATTACAAATAAACAGAACCCAAGCAGGTTTGCGGAAGTATTAAGAATATGCTGAGATGTATTATTCGCCATAAATAAAAATTATAGATTAATATTATAAGGTAATTGCCGTTATTGACAATTACCTTATGTAAAATAAAATTAAAACTAATCTTGGACTTCAAGGGTTTGTTTGGTTATTAATTCTCCATTGGAACTAAAAATTACTTCAATGGTCAATTCGTCTTTTTCAATTTCAACTTCAAAACAATCAACATATTCTAAATTGCTAATTTTATTTGCTTCCTCTATTTTATAATCTTTAAAATCTTTATCTAGATTGGCAATTATTGATTTTGGTAACTCACCGGCAGATATTTCAATCTCAGTTTCCAACCAAACGCCATCATTATTAAAATTTGCAGATTGTTTAACACCTTTTATGCTAAATTCGGCTTCAAATTCCTTACTATTCTCCATTTCCCATTTGATTTTTGATGCATCGGGAAACATGGATTTAAAAGTTGAATCAACTTCGTTTGGAATTTCATCAATTATATTTTTTTGAGAACATGCTGAGTTAACAGCAACAACTGCAAAAAGCAGTGCTAAATACAAGTTTTTCATTTTATTTTGTTTAATTGCCGAATATTAAAATCAGCAAATGATTTAATTTGTTAGTTCCCCTGAGGGGTTAAAATAAATCCGTTAAACAATTGGTGGGCGCAAGACAGGAATAGTAAATAATGTAGAAAATATTTGTTCATTTGAATCAACAACATTCAATTCAATTGAATAAATAGGGATTATCAATCTTTTATAATGTGTTACAACACAAATATTAGGTTGCGTATGATGTTGCCTTTGAATCGGTTGATGGGGTTTCTGCTCATCTCCATGATTATGCTTGTCAAAAATTCCATCAATATTAATAAGATGGTCCTTTACAAAATCAAAAGCAGTCATGTCCTTATCTTCATTAGCCTTGCAGTTCCTGTAAATATCGGGCAAATTGGGCAGCACAGCAAAATCACCCATTGGTAAGCAAAACGTCCCAAAAAGGTAAAAGGAAAGCAAAAATATATGGAGTGTTTTTACCAAAGCCGTATTAATTAACGTAAAAGTATAACTATTATTGTTAGCTAAATTGAATTTGCCTAATAATTGAAACTATAACCTTTTGCTAATGAGAAAAATTGTAATGAACAATATGGCCGGGAGACTGAAATATTAGCAAATTGTGTAGGTAAGTTATTGCAATGCACATTAGTATTCAATCATATAAGGTAAACGGTAATCCGAATTAGGTATCAATATAGCCATCCGCACTTCTGGGCTAAATTTGCGCTTCGGTTGGTCAAATACCATTCTGTCGCCCCTACAGGGCTGGGATTCCACAACAATAGCATATTCAGTATCCAGTCACAAGTGCGACAAACTTAGTGAAATCACATTTCAACTTATGTCAAAATAGTAATAATGGCAATCGAAGCACAGTCCCAGTTGGATCTGCGACCCGACTAAGCAAATTAAAAAACCATTCCGGATATTAAATCTGAAAAGGTAATTTGTTGCAAGCATTTGTGTGTTACCATGCTGTCGCCACAGCAGGGCTGGGTTTGGTAATAGACCCGGTCCGAAAATCTCATGTGTGCAGTTTGGTTTTAAACCAAACGTAATTCGCATGCTGAATCGGATTGCATTGCTTATAGTTCATACTTAAACAATTCGGCAATAACCAAATGATAATCTTTTTCTGTTTCAAGATAGTTGGTATATGCCATTAAAAAATAATTTAATTCTGTAAAATAAGTTATTGCAGAAATTTCGCCAAGTTGTAATGCTTTATTTAATAATGTAACATTGTTTATGGTTTCGAAAATAGCTTGGTATTCGTTTAGTGTAATACTCAAATTAGTATACTTTTCATAAATATGCTTAATATGAAAATAGTGTTCATTTACGTGTGCTTGCAATTCTAAATCTGACGTTAATAATGCGGCTTGCTTGTAGTCTACTATATTTTTGTGTTCCCATAATGGTATGGAAATGCCGGTATGAAAACCATTATAATTTTGGCCTAATAAGCCTTGATAGTGATATCCTAATTCAATTTTCGGCAATCGCAATGCCTTTGCCACACCAATTTCCTGCTGTGCAATTAATTGTTGCTGTTGCAAAATTTTTAATAAAGGATCGGCTGCCTCGTAATTCGATTCGAGTTGAACAAATTCCGGAATTTCGCGCATATTAGGATAAACAGTGTCAGTAAATACAATGGCAGTACCACCATTTAATTCAGTCAGCTTAATTCCTAGTTGATTTATTTCAGAGGTTGTAGCAACCAATTCCTTGTTTATTTCGATTAATTGCAACTTGGCCTTGTTCACATCAAGTAAGTTACCATCACCTTTTTCAAGTTTAACTTGGAAACTTGCTAAAATCTGTTCAATATAGTTTTGCTGGCTTGCCAATTGATTGCGCAACTTGTGCTGATAAACCAATTCTATACAATACATTTTTGCCTCTAATAATATATCTTGTCGCGCAGCTGTAAGTTGATACTCAATTTGTGCCGACTTCGTTTTTGCCAACTCCGATTGTCTTAAATAAGTAGTAGGAAAATCAAATTGTTGTGTAATAGAAAACTCTGATTGATTACCAATTTCATTTGAATTACCAAAAAGCAAGTCATACTCCACTGTAGGATTAGCCGGAGTAATACCGGTTTTGAACAACATGTTTTGAGCAGTATAATATTGATTAACAGCTTGAATAGATTTATTATTCTTTGCTATTTCGCTGATAACTGATGTTATACTTGATTGAGCTTTTGCATTTATACAAAGCAACACTAACCCTATATTAATGATTACAATTTTAGCTTTCATTTTAATTCGCTTTTACGATTTGATAAATAATATACGATAGGAATAATAAAAATATTGAGTAACGTAGATGTAAATAATCCGCCAAGAATAACTTTTGCCATTGGACTTTGAATTTCGTTTCCCGGCAGGTCGCCGGCTATTGCTAGCGGCACTAGTGCTAACCCTGCAGTGAGTGCTGTCATCAAAATCGGGCTTAACCTGTCGCGCGAACCAAGTATAATGGTATCATATAAATTTACACCTTGCTCACGCAATGCGTTGTATCGCGAAACTAACAGTATGCCATTCCTGGTTGCTACACCAAATAGCGTTATAAAACCAATAATACTTGGAATACTCATGATACCATTGGTGAAATAAATACTAAATACGCCGCCAATAAGTGCTAAAGGTAAATTTAGTAAAATAATGCCGGCAGTTTTTACATTTTTAAACTCTTGAAATAATAAAAGGAATATAACTAACAATGAAAGCAGCGATGTTAACAGTAATGTTTTAGATGCTTCTTCTTCTGCTTGAAACTGACCACCATATTCAATATGATATCCTTCGGGTAAAACAATTTTGGTGTTCACTGCTTGCTGAATTTCTTCAACTACACTTTTTTGATCACGTCCGGCAACATTGGCTGAAACAATATTTCGGCGCTGTACATTTTCTCTGTTAATGGTATTTGGACCGCTGGTGCTAACAATATCGGCAATGTAATGTAATGGCACACGTCGATGTGATTGTTCACTGGCATTCTCAGCAATAAATTGTCCTTCAGCAATTTCATCATTCCCGCTTACGCCAACATCTATAAGTGTATTTCTAATATTTTCGATTGAACCGCGATTGGCTTCATCGAAACGCAAGATTAAATCAAAGCTTCGGTCTCCCTCATAAATTTCAGAAACTTTTTCCCCTGCAAACGCAACATCGATAAATTCATTAAATTCACCAATGGTAATTCCATAGTGGTTTAACATATCGCGTTTTGCCTTTATTTGAATTTGCGGAATTTCAATTTGCTGCTCTACACTTAAATCAACTAAGCCATCTATTTCATCAATCTCATTTTTAATTTCATTGGAAATTGAATAGAGTTTATTTAAATCGGGACCAAAAACTTTAATGGCAATATTGGCTCTGGTTCCTGAAAGCATGTGGTCGATACGATGTCCAATTGGTTGACCAATGGTGATGTTAACGCCTGAAACGCCAGCCAACTTTTCGCGCACATCCGCCATAAATGCTTCGCGACTGCGACCATCTAACTCAAATGGCGCTTCCACTTCTGATGCGTTTACACCTTGTGCATGTTCATCCAGTTCGGCACGACCGGTTCGTCGGGTTGTAATTTGAATTTCAGGAATAGTGAGCAATGCTTTTTCTACTTGTGAGCCAAGTTTATTGCTTTCCTCCAATGAAATTCCCGGTAAACTGACTACGCTTATTACTAAAGAACCTTCATTAAATTCAGGTAAAAAACTTCTGCCCAAACTAGACATCACAAATAAGGCTACTATAAAAAGTGCAATTGAAATTCCAATTGCCGTTTTTCGCCATCGCATAATTTTTACTAATGTATTTCCGTAACTGCGTTGTAATTTAGTTACTAACCAACTTTCTTTATGCTGTTTTTGCAACATGCGTTCATCGGCAAGTAAATAACTTGAAAGTACAGGTGTCAATGTAATGCTGACAATTAACGAAGCAAAAAGAGAAACAATAAAAGCTATACCAAGTGGTGCTAATAATTTACCTTCCATGCCGGATAAAAAGAACAGCGGAACAAATGCCACTATAATAATAAATGTTGCATTTATAATGGAGCTTCGAATTTCAACCGATGCGTCAAAAATTACCGTTATAGTTTGTTTTTGTTCATTAAACGGCAAACTTGCATTCTGCTTTAATCGTTTAAAAACATTTTCTACATCTATTATGGCATCATCAACCAAAACACCTATTGCTATTGCCATTCCGCCTAAACTCATTGTATTAATTGTATATCCTAACCAATGTAAAGTAAGCATGGCGGTAATCAACGAAATTGGAATAGCCAACAATGAGATAACGGTAGCCCGCCAGTTCATTAAAAATAAAAACAATATTATCACAACAAAAATACTTCCTTCTAAAAGTGTTTTTCGAATATTACTTATAGAAGCATTAATAAAATCTGCTTGCCTAAAAATATGTGTATTAATTTTAATATCAGGAGGTAAGCCAACTTGCATTTCAGCAACCGCCAAATCAATCTGATTAGTTAAATCCAGCGTATTCGTTGTTGGTTGTTTAGCTATAGAGAGTACAATGGCAGGTTGCATATTAGATGAAGCATCGCCAATTTTTTGTGCAGCGCCAATTTGAATTTCAGCAACATCTTCAATTCGTATTACTTTTCCATCTGCCGATTTAATTACCGATTTTCCTAAATCTTCAATATTGTTTGTTCTACCAATTCCTTTAACAATGTATTCGTTTCCGTATTCATTCATAAATCCGCCTGATGAATTTCCATTTGCTTGTTCAGCGGCAGCTAACAATTCGTTAAGTGAAATATTATAGTAATTCATTTTTTGGGGAGAAGCCAATATTTGATATTGTTTATACTCTCCTCCCATTACAATTACTTGCGCTACACCACCGGTTGCGAGTAAACGAGGACGAATTGTCCAGTCGGCAATTGTTCTTAATTGCATTAGCGATGTAGAGTCTGCTGTTAACGAAATAAACATCACTTCACCCATTATAGAACTTTGCGGAGCCATGGTAGGATTGCCTGTGCCTTGAGGCAATTTTTCGCTTACGGCTATAATTTTTTCATTTACAATTTGTCTTGCGATAAATATATCGGTATCCCATTCAAATTCAATCCAAACAATTGAAATACCGGCAGAAGAAGAGCTTCTTACCCTTCGAACACTTGTTGCACCATTTAAAGAAGTTTCTATTGGGAATGTCACTAATTTTTCAACTTCCTCAGGTGCCATTCCATGCGCTTCTGTAAGCACTACAACAGTTGGAGCAGTTAAATCGGGAAATACATCCACCTCCATTTGCATAGCAACATAACTGCCGAAAATAATTAATAATACACTTATTATTATGACGAGCAATCTGTTGGCCAGACCGAAATTTATAATTTTATTGAGCATATTAATTTTATTTAATGTTCATGACCGTGAGCGGGTAATGTACCTGCTGCACTCGATAATTTAATTTGATATGCGCCTTTAGTAACTATGCGCTCCCCTTCAGATACTCCGGAAATTACATGAATATTAATGCCATCGCTACCACCGGTTTTTACTTCCCGTTTTTGAAAACTTTCACCTGAGGTTTGCACATAAACGAAGAAATTTCCTTGCTCTTCAATTAAAGCGGTTATCGGAATTACTAAAACATTATCAATAGCTCCCGACTGCAAATATACCTCTACAGCCGAACCGGGAATTAAATTGCCTGTATTATTTATTTGGAAAGTTATGGGTATAAATGGTGAACTTGCGGAAGCATTTTTTCCATAAGAAATAATTTTTCCGTTTAAAGAAGTAACACTTATTACTTCATCGCTTTCAATAGTTTTAAAATTGGCATTGGTAATGGTTGCCAGTTTATTAAAATATTTTTGGGAGACGTTGGCTTGAAGAATTAAGTTCTTGTTTTTCGCAATTGTTGCTAAAGGTGCACCGGAGGTAACGAACTGCCCTTCCGATACATAAATGTTTTTAATAAACCCTCCGGTGGATGCCATAACTGCCTGTCCGTTTGCCGAATAATTTTTTGCCAGCGCATCAAAAACTCTTTTAGCATTATCGAAATCCAATTTTATTTGTTGAAACTCCTTTTCCGAAATAATTTTATCTTTTACCAATTCAGTTGCCCTATTATAGCTGACTTTCGCATTTTCATAATTGGTTTTTGCAGATGAAAAATTCGCATCAATGCTACCTGTAGCCAACTGTCCCCCAGTAATTGAAAACAATGTTGTACCGGCACTTACTTCAGAACCTATTATCGTTTTATTGCCCGAAAACAGTATCAGTCCATCTGCCGTTGCAGTAACTATTGTTTCATCGCCCGGTGCGGGTAATATTTGACCACTTGTTTTAATTATTTCATAAAACGTTTGTCGCTTAACAGGAGCATTTGCGAAAGCAACTTTCCAGGCTTGCTCTTTAAGATAAACGATATTATTTTCTGCAACAGGCTCACCTTGCGCAGCAATGGCAGCAGCTTCTGTTTCAAATATGTTGATACTGTCGATTATTATTTGATCAGTAAAACCACTTGTTTTAATATCAAACGTAATTGTTGCAATACCGGCAATTTCCGGTGTTAAACGCAAACGAAATATGCCGGGAATTTGCGGTGTTGTTGCAGTTGTTGCAACTTTTTTATCGGCTACATTTATGGTTAAGGTAATATTCCCTTCGGTAAACGGCAGAAAATTTTCTCCTAATTTGGTAAAATGTGCGGCAAATTTACATTCTGTGCCCACTACGAGTGGATCAAACTCAACAAACAATTCTGTTTTTTCAGTATAAATTGTAAACACTTGCGGCTCAAGTTCCGTGTTTTCGGCTTCATCATGTTCATGCTTAACGGCACATGCAGTAAACATGGTTGATAGTATTACCAATGGCAATATTATTTTAATCATTATGGTAAAATTTAATGGTAATGAAATAATGTAATATTCACTTCAGCTATTTGCTGAATGAACTTTTTACTTGTTAAATGGAAACTATTAAATAGTAGGAGGACCGCGTAAACCGTATGATTTACGATAATCGAGGCAAGTAATATTGAATTCCGGGGGAAGGTCAATTGTATACGGAAAATTCTGCAATTCACTGATTGTCAACATTTTAGAAAGGTCAAATACAACAACAGGAAATAATTTCACTAATGATGGATGTAACTGGTAGGTAACTGTTGAGGTAAATATGGCTTCTGAATGCAAAAAATGACCGAGTAAATTGGGAAGGGAAGTTTGGTCGTGGTCGTGCTGATGTTCTGTTGTATGATGAGCCGCCAAATCGGCTTCTGAATCATGATGATGATGCGGAATAATGCTATGCCCAAGCAGCACTATATATGCCGAACACAATACCAAGAGCATGCTGAAACGCTTCATCATACAATAAAGGTAAGCAAAAACGACTAAATAGAGGGTATCTTTTAAAACAACATTACAAATAAGGCGCTAACCAATTATTAATTTGGCGAAATATCGAACTGATGTTATAAAAACAATCATTGTTTTGCTTAGATCGAAGAAAATGGTTGGCTATAAATCCATTATACATTATTTCAACGAATCATTAAACCCAACATCATAACCAAACAACCCTGCAACAATTGCTAAATGTGCTATTAATACCACTTTTTGCCATGTTGGTCTTTCTTTCCAAGCTTGATCTTGATTAAAAGGGTCGAATGCCAATGCAATACCAAAATAAATTGCGGCTTCCGAAAACTCTTTCTTACCAAATAGTAAATAGATTCCAAAAATTACAAAACCGATGTATAACCATTTTAAAGCTCCATTTTTCATATAAAATAATTTAGAGCAAAATTAAAAGCTAATAAACAGCCTTACTTGTCAAAAATTGCTTATTTTAAACGAACCGCTGATGGTGGAAACCCAAAGCAGGCTTTAAACGCTTTGCTAAATGCAGCTAAATCGGCATAGCCCATTTTAATGGCAACTTCCGGTATACTTTGCCCTTCTAGTATCAAAATTTTGGCATGCATCAAACGTTTGCTTATTATATATTGGTAGGGAGATAAATTAAAAGTAGAGTTAAATAATCTTATAAAATGGTATTTTGAAATGCAGGCATCAAGTGCAATTCTGTCAATATTCAAATCAGTTAAATACTGTTCATCAATTAAGTCTTTTGCTTCTAACAGCTGTCTGAACAATGCTTCCTTTGTTGCTTGTTTTTTATACTGAAGTTTTGAAAATTGTTCATAAATAAGGCGTTGGTCAGCAATAATTGATTCCGCTATTGAATAAAAAAGTTCATCATCCAACAAGTAATTATGCATCGTACCGCTTGATAATTGCAAATTAATTTCATTGAGGGCGTAACCTAAATGGGTGTTATGCGATTTATACTTATTAACTAAGAATTGTTCACCAATAATAAATGCATTAATTGCATCTGCTTGCATAAAATGATATGAAGCCACCTCTGCAATAATTTGCTCTGAAACATCAATACAAATGCCTTGGGTAACGGTTTTACCATTAATTTCTATTGTGGCAATAGTATTAGCATTGCCTAAAAGGTACTCCCCGCTTTCCACAACATATTGTTTGCCTTTAATTTGATAAGACTCTTTACCTGAAACAACAAATTTTGCCGAAAATCCTGAAAATGGCACTTCGGCTTTATATTCGTTCAGTGCTGAAATTCTTAACGCATTTTTTTGGCTGTCGTTGTAAATTGTTTTATTCATAATTTTTATAGCTCCAAATCAAGAGTATTCCAATATTTGGTGCTAAACACCTGCAATCTTTAAAAGTTTAGTGTACCAACTTCAAATTGAACTATAAGCAATTAACCTCCAAATTGCTTAGGTTTTTTATGTTGTTCGGCAAGTATTGCTATTTCGTTTATGCGCTTTGCTCTTGTTTCCGCTCGTTTGGCAAGAATCAGCCATTGAAGCATATTTCGTTTGTCGGTTCTGCTTAGGTTTTCGAAGAATGTTTTAGCCTTAAGACCGGCATTTAAAGCCTCTTCTAAATCGTGAGGAATTTTCAAGGCTTCGGCATCATCAATCAAATTCCAAGAACCATTGTTTCGAGCTATCTCAATTGTTGCTAATCCGGCAGCAGTCATAAAGCCTTCTGCAATGAGCTTTTCCACCTTCTCTTTATTTACCTTCGACCAAACGCTTTTGGGTTTTCGTTTCGAGAAGAATTGCATGAATTTTTCATCATCAATAGGCTTAGCTTTACTGTCTATCCACCCGAAACAAAGGGCCTCATCCACTGCATCACTATAACTTATGGTTGCTTTTTGCGATTTTTTCTTGTAAAAAATAAGCCAAACAGCATCATGTGATTGATGATGATTTTGCAACCACTTTCGCCATGCTGCTCTATTTTTGGGGTAGAAAGTAATGTCTGTCATATTCAACTTTCCATGTATTTGTTATTTTATTTGAACTAAACTTTCATCATTCAGGGATGAACTCAAGCTTAATATTAAACGGTTTTCGAGTCAGCCAAAAAACAGTTTTCAACGTGCACGCTTTAAAATTGTTCAGGTAAAACGATACAATGTTAAACAAACATAAAGTTCAAAATTTTACGCGTATTTGGTTAATTGATTTTTACTATCTTTGAACCCAAAATTTACACTTTATGAACCTCAAAACAGCCATTACCACAGCGTTTACAGTAATAATGCTGAGTTTTACCACACGCGCTCAAAGCTTGGTACTTTGTGAATCTTATGATACCCAAGGTGTAGCATCCGGCATTTATTCATCATGGGATATAAAACCTGACGGCTCGTATGTGTATATGGTTTACAACCAGAGTGGAAATTTCACCACCGGAGTTTACTATATTTATATTGACAAATATTACGAATCATCCAGTTCATATGGCGCTTATTTAACCATAGAAATGAAGCCCGAAACGTCGCAAAACTGGATAGTTTTGGATCAATTGTTTACTGAAGCCGGCGATTACAAAGCGTCATTCATGTTTAATGGCACTGCCATGGCAACTACCTCATTTGAAATTGATCTTGTTGGGGCTGCCACAGGGTCAACAGATACCATTATTGATACTTATTATTATGAAGATTCCGATGTAGATTTTGGGATGTCGGTTGATGCTGAAGGCGTATTGCAAGGTGAATCTGAAACATTTTATATGGGTGCTAATACCAGTATTTCTATTAAGGCCTATCTCAATAACTTTGGATTGCCTTTTAAAACAACTAAAATGTATGTAGATGTTTTTAAAGAGGGCAGTGATATTGAAGTAGATAGTTTTAACATTGACGTGGAAACGGATTGGGATTATATTCACTTTTTGGTTGTATTTAAAGATCCGGGTGTTTACTACATTGACATCTATAACGCTGACGATATTTTTGTTAATACCGGAACTGTTACAATTCAGAAATAATGGCTTTTAGCTAACATAAAATAACTTTTGCCTTAAAGGCCGATGGGATTTATTTCCATCGGCCTTTTTGCTTATTAAGCCGGTAGTTCAAATTCCTAAAAGTGTGAAATTTGTAACTTATATAATTAATAGTATAAGCATTTAACTCAGGAAAGGATTCATCTTTGACCTATCAAGTAAAATACAAACATTCTAACATTGGAAAACAAATATTTTACTTGCTAAATATTAATTATGAAAAATAAATTGTTCAAATTATTATTGCTTTCAGGTTTAGTGCTTGGATCAATATTTACGGCATCTTCACAAATTTATATTCAAGTGGTGCCGCCTTCTCCAGTTTTGGTTAAATCGCCACAACCTAGTCCTGAATATATTTGGGTTGGTGATGAATGGGAGCCAAATGATGGCACATATAAATATACAGGTGGTTATTGGGTTTCACCTCCAAATAAGGGCTATGTTTGGGTACCCGGTCATTGGAAAAATAATAAACGCCATGGCAGTTTTTGGGTTCCCGGTAAATGGAGAAAAAGAAATAATTAAATTGAGCTAGCGTTTGGCAATAAATTAGAAATAGTGGTATAGCTTTATTTCCCCCGGCTAACACAAAAGTGCCTTGTCAAAACACATATATGCAATTGGCTGAAAACCGACTATGAATTTATTATTTTCATATAAGGATTTTGGCCAATTTGCTTTTTAGTATGTGATTAATCTTTCAAAATCATTTAATTATATAAGAACCCATCTCAAAAATTATGCTAATGTTTTGAGATGGATTCTTATTGATATTATACTTGCATATATGTTGTTGCCATCATCACCAGCCAATGCAGATAACATAAAACCAATAGCCTGTTTGCATATCCGCCAAGGGCGATTACACCTTTGGGAACACTTACAGGAGCCGGCTCATCGGGACCAACTGCAATGCCGGCCTTTTTAAAACCTGCAAACATAATCATCATTGCAGCTGCCATTGATATTAAACTAATCCATGTTGCGTGTGCAGAATATATCATTGGCATTTGATATAATATCCATCCGTCAGCATGTCCTAATTGATAACTTATAATTAATGCAACTGCCGGCAATGTTGGCACACCAAATATAAATGCTAATCCGTGATGTTTATGTTTTACATCAAATATGCCGCCCATTATTTCACCTACGCCCGAAATAAAAAGTAATACGACACTAATTTTAAACCAAGTATTGTCGACTATTCCCCACAACAAAAAGCTGAGTGAAAATGTACTTAATCCCCAAAAAATAAAAAACGATGTAATTAACCATTTATGCTTGCCCAATGCATACTCACTCACCATGCGCCAACTTGGTTTAAATTCTTTGCTTACAAAATGTAAAATCAATAAACTTAAAACAGATAAAATTGCGCAGATTATCGTCAATTTTGCTAGTAAATCGGATGATAAGTTTTCCATAGTCAGGCTATTTTATTGGTTTGAAATAATTGCTCTAATTGGTCTAAACAAGCAGTTATACCCTGTTCAAATCCCATTTCTATTATTGCCTGCAAATCGCCTTCGGTTGGATATTGCATCTTAAATTCTACTTTAGTTCCTGTTGGCGTTATTGTAAAATTGGTACTGCCTTTTGAAATCGGGAAGCTGATATTAATATTGCCATCTTCATCACAAAAAGCGTCTTCTATGCCAATACTTTGCAATGGCTCAATTGCTTTGTATTGCATTATTCCCCAGTGCTTGGTATTATCCGGACCAACCATTGCATATAACCAATGTCCACCCACAGCAAAATCCATTCGCTTGGTTTCTGCACGCCACGGTTCAGGCGCCCACCATTGGTCTAAAAGTTCACTTTCTGTATATGCACGCCATACTAATGCAATTGGTGCACTAAATTCACGAGAAACTAATACCGATTTCTCATTAAAATCTTTTACAACTTGTGTCTTGTTACTGTTTTCCATTTTTTTTCTGATTTATATTATTTAATACGTTTTCTAATTGATTAAATTTAATATCCCACATTTTCCTAAACGGCTCAACGAAATCTGCTATTTCTTTCATTTTACTTGGGTTGAAATGATAATATATTTCACGTCCGGAAACTTGCTGACTAACCAACTCACATTCAGCCAAAATTTTAATGTGTTTCGATACGGCTTGCCTGCTCGTTTCGAAATGGTTTGCCAATGCATTGGGTGTCATTGCATGCATGGCAATTAATGTTAAAATGGCTCTCCTGGTTGGGTCTGCTATTGCTTGAAATACATCGCGTCTTATTTCCATATGTCTATATTATGCAATTATCTGGTTGAAAATATATGTGCAATCATTTAGTTGCGCAAATATTTTAACATAAATCTTTAAAAAAACGACGATTTGGCTTGATAAACCACGGGAAAAAATACCCTAAAGCTTTAACTAGCTAGGCTTTGATGATAATAATTGCCGTATTGAAGCGAGATGACAAAAAGCCACAACCGGAACTACAAAAGTAGGCAACCAACTGAAAGGGAAGTATAAAATGGCGGTATTGGGTTGATCAAAGGCTATTTGCTGAAGGGGTGTTGGAACAGCTAAAATAGCAGTTACTACGATATTGATTAACAAGGCTAAGCATATGAAATTCCATATCAACAATACCTTTCTATTCAGATTTTTGTTAGCAAAAGCGAAATACGCAATTATTGGCGCAGAAATACCTGAAACGATGTCAAAATTTCGCCCTTCAAAGGTCATTATTTGCGGAACTACCTGATTTGCAAAAAGCCAAAATAGGACCAATTCAACGGGAATTCTTACAATATGTAATAAAGTGAGCTGCGTTAATGGTAAAGTATCAATAAAACTGCGACCGGCTTTAGTTACAAATAGCACAATAATGATAATAAACATTGGTATTACACCAAATAATGCAATTGTTGGCGGTATAGCATCCAAATTGGCGTGATATACATTATTAAGTGATAAAATAGCTTGAATGGTTAACCACAAGAAGGCGATAAATAAAATGCTTATGGCCAATTTGCTTGTATTGGGGTCAGAAGATTTTTTTATACTAACATACAATAAGCCAAGTGTTGCTATGGTAGTTAAGCCAAAAACTATCGAAATATAAATGGGTAGATTTTCAATCATCTCAATGCTTTCAATCGATTTTCAATAATATTTTTATCATTTTTTGATTTCGCGAGTGATAAAGCAAGTTCATAATGGTAGATGGCCAGTTTCACATCAAAATCAGTATACAAATATCCTAAAAGCGAATGATAAAAGTGATTTTCATGCAGATTTAATTTTATTGCTTCTGCAATAGCAATTGCTTTTCCGGCTGTTTTAGAAAGGGCGTATGTTCGATTGAGGGCTGAAATTGGCGAATAATCAATCAGCAATAACTGATTATATAATTGTAAAATATGTTCCCATTTATTAGTGTGCTCGAGTTTAGTGCTGTGCCAAAAAGCAATAGAAGCTTCTATATGGTATTTAGAAACCTCCTCTCCTGCCGCGCTTTTAATGAGAAATGTGTTACCTTTTAGAATGAGGTCTTCATCCCACAAATTTTTATCCTGATTATCGTATAATACCGGCTCCCCAAGTTCGTTGGTGCGTGCATCAAATCGCGAGGCATGAAAACACATTAATGCCATTAGTGCATTAACATTAGCTTTATTAGTAGTTTCATTTTCAATTAAGAAATAGGTAAGGCGCATTGCTTCTAAACAAAGCTCTTTTCTGAGGATGGTGTTTTGTGTGGTTGAATAATAGCCTTCGTTATATAATAAATAAAGTGTGGTTAAAACATTTTCTAAGCGCTCGTTAATTTCGAATTGCAAGGGTAATTCAATTTTTATTTTTGCAGTTCTTAATTTCTCTTTAGCCCTGAACAATCGTTTATTAATGGTTTCTTTATTCGTTAAAAATGCGTCGGCAATTTCATCAATACCAAAACCACATAGTATTCGAAGTGCTAGTCCTATTTGTGATTCGGGAGGAATTATTGGATTACAAATTGCAAAAATCATTGCTAATTGACTGTCCTTAATGTTTCCGATTGATAAATCAATTTCAAAATTTTCAACAAAATCGCCATGCTGCTTTAAGTCTGCTACAATTTTATCATTAAATATTTTATCGTGCTTTAAATGGTCTTTTGTTTTATTTTTTGCAACTGTATACAGCCATGCCGCAGGGTTTACGGGCAAACCCTCTTTTGTCCATTTTTCAGATGCCAACAGAAAAGTATCATTAACAATATCTTCGGCATGTTCGATATGTATTATGCCGAATGATTTACAGAGTACAGCAATTAACTTCCTGTACTCTGTTTTAAATAATTGTTGAATTACCTTATCCTCTGCCATTTACATGTTCATCGGAATAACATTTCTTACTTCTACATTTCCACCTACTTGTAAAATTGGACATCCGGCAGCCAATTCCATTGCTTCTTCCATACTGTTAGATTTAACTACAATATAGCCCCCAACAATTTCCTTTACTTCCGCAAACGGACCGTCACTCACTACATTATTTGGTTTAAGCACTTTACTGCCTACTGAACTTAATCTGTTAGTTCCAACAAACTTACCTTGTGCGGCAATACTTCCCATCCAATCTTGCCATTGTTTAATACTTGCCTCCATTTGTTCAGGAGTAGGTTTAAAATCAGGTTGATACTCGCTTCTGAAAATCATCATGAATTCTGTCATAGTTTTACTTTTAAATGTTTGTTTAATTTGTTTACAATCCTACAACGATTGAACATTTTGATATTGGACAATTGTGGTGATAAAAATAGCATTAATATCTTACAGTATCTTAAGGTTAACTGCCATTTGGATTTCAATTTGTCGTTTTAACAAACCGCAACCTACCTCCAACTTGAACATGATAATTAAATGAGCGACTAAAGCAATAGCCTTGGGGATTTATTAAATTGCTTGGATATGCCTAATAGTTTACCATTGTTACTTCAAAAAAAAGGAGAAAGATTTTGAATTACTTGTTTCAACAATGGCGTTAATCATTAGATTCCGGATTGTTATAGTAAATGTGTCGCATCGGTATTCGTTTGAATATGAGCAATTTACCTATTCGTTGAAAAAAACAATGAAAACACAACGCATATTTAATTAATTATTGACTGTAAAAACAAAATGCATCTCCATCCATTTTTATAACTTTACTCCTCACCTTCCGACCCATCAAAATTATCGTAGTAAGTAAAATCTTTAGTGATTAAGCCATTTTCTATAGTAAATATGGTACAAATCGGAAGTTCAAATTTGGAGCCGTCAGGTGCGGATCCGGTTGAAATAAATTCCACTATAATATGGTTGGCACCTGAGGGATAAATATTAATTACTTCATCGTGGATATCCGGAAATATTTCGCTCAGTCCGGTGTATTTATCTATTGTTTGCTGACGGGTTTGCATAACGATTCCTGCACCTAATGATGGGTCTTTAAAGGCAGCTTCCTCAATATACATGCCGGCCATTTGTGACCAATCATGATTATTAAAATGTTCGAAATACTGATTCACTAACCGAGTGTTTTGCGTAGCATCCATAGTTTGTTGATTTGGCTTATTGTTGCAAGATATAAAGGCTTGCGTTAAAATGATCAGAATGATTATTTGCTTCATCTTGCATCAAAAGTAAATAAAGTTCAATAATTAATCAATTGTTATTTGCAAAATAGTTTAATTTGCCGATTTTAAAACTAACTCAAAATAACGTGCATCATCACGTGGGTTACTATAATATGCGGAAATTTCAACAAAGCCGCAATCCTTATAGATTTTAATAGCAGAATGCATAAAGGCTGCTGTGTCGAGTTTAATGCTATCGTATTGTAATTCAACAGCTAAATTAATACAGGATGTTAAGAGCATTTTTCCGATACCCAATCCCCTATTTTCAGCATGTACGAACATGCGTTTTACTTCACAAGATGTATCATTAAACCGTTTAATTCCGGCTACTCCGACCGCTTTTTCATTAACATACGCAATAAACAAACAGCCGTTGGGATTGCCGTAAGTTGTTGGTATAGATTGTAATTCTTTATCAAAATTTTGGAACGCCAAATCAAATCCTAACCATTCAACGTAAGCCAGAATTAAATCTTTTGCAATTAGAAATTGCGGTTCGCTTTTAACATGAATAATTTCAATATTATTGCGTGTTAACATGTTACAATTTGTCGATTTCGCTGTTAACCAGCGGTTTAACTTTAGTGCCAATTAATTCAATTGCCTGCAGTAATTTTTCATGCGGAATACCTGCATCCATTTGAAATGTGAATCTTGAAATTCCTCCCAGCGACTTGCTGTGGCGCAATATTTTCGCAGCAACTTCTTCAGGACTGCCAACAACCAATGCGCCGGTAGGACCATTTTGTGCGTCGAATCCGGCTTTTGTTACGGGTGCAAATCCGCGCTCCTTTCCAATTTTGGTGAACATGGCGGCATAGCCAGGGTAATAAGTGGCAACAGCTTCATCGGTGGTGTTGGCAACAAAACCGAGTGAATGTAATCCAACGGTTAATTGTTCAGTTGGATGACCTGCTTTTTCACCGGCTTTTCGGTATAAATCAATTAATGGTTTAAACCGATGTGTTTCTCCGCCAATAATTGCCACCATTAACGGCAAACCTAATTCACCTGCTCTTACAAATGATGCGGGTGTACCACCAACACCTAACCAAATTGGTAATTTTTTTTGTAATGGTCGCGGATAAATAGCTTGATTTTTTAGCGCAGGACGAAATTCACCCGACCAATTTACTATCTCATTATCTCGAATTTTTAATAATAATTCCAATTTCTCCGTAAACAATTCATCGTAATCATTCAAGTTTAATCCGAACAATGGAAACGATTCAATAAATGAACCTCTTCCGGCAACAATTTCTGCTCTACCTGAAGAAATTAAATCTAACGTAGCAAAATTTTGAAATACTCTTACCGGGTCTGCTGCGCTAAGCACAGTTACAGCGCTGGTTAAGATAATATTATTTGTCCGCGATGCAGCCGCAGCAAGTATCATAGCCGGAGCCGCATCTAAAAATTCTTTCCGATAATGCTCTCCTATCCCAAATAAATCTAATCCAAATTTATCGGCATGTGCTATTCTGTCTAGTAATTGATTAATAGCGGCTGAATCACTAATTCCTAAATCTATCGGTGCAGCCGCAAAGCTGTCTATTCCTATTTGCATAAAATAATGTAATGTTATGGTGAAGCACTAATAACTGCCGTTAGGAAGAAAAAGTGCCTTAACTGAGCGAAAACATTAAAGGTATAACAGCACAACAACTTCTCGCAACACCATCAAGGGTTGGTGGATTACTGAATTTCATCAATTTTATTACCCGAACAGCTTCTTTATCTAAACTGATATGGATGCCACGTAATACCTCTACATTTTCAGTTGTTCCGTTTGTTGAAATCGTAAAAACAACATAAACATTTCCTTCTAGTGCATTGTCTCTGGCAAAACTTGGATATACCTTATTGTTGCCTAAAAATGAATAAATAGACGTTTCGCCTGTAGCTAATTTGGGTGCAATGTAATTAGCCGCTGTATCGTCACTAAAAATATCTTTAATTGCCGACAAGGAATCTGCACATGGTATTTTTCTATAAATAACTTCGAAATTATAATCTAATTCCACTAATTCCCCGTGTTGTTGCTTTAACCAAATACCCATTGGTTCGCTATCCTTAAAAGAGCTGCTGCTAATAGCTTTTTGGCTGCTTAAATCTTTAACCATTACTGTGCTCAAACCATCAGCTTGAGTTGTCACTATTCTGGCAACTTTTGCTTTATTGGGTTTAACCTTTTTTTCCAAGAAGAAATTATTATAATAAGTGGTATCGGAGGTTTGGGCGTTACATAAAACAATTATAAATAGTAAGTAGAGGGAAAAAATCGTTTTTCTCATACTAGATAATTTTTTCAAAGTTAATTAATTGATTTACAAACACATAAAGATGCTAATTCAATAATTTTGATTGAATAATAAATCTAAGTTTATGCTTGCAATTCAGGCGACCAAAAATATCGAATCGTTAAACAAATGGGTAGTTTAAGCGCGTGTTGCATATTGTGTTCAATCCTGCAATGGCTGCTCATTTCGCTTTTATCGGTATCCAAATTTCTTCTTCCGAAGTAGGGTCATTGTTTTTGTATTTTTCGCCTAATACTTCAAAATGCGGTCGGTTGTCCAACGCATAACCTGAGCCCGGAAGCCACTCGCTGTAAATGTATTGAAAAATTGAATTATCGGTGTTCAAACCTTTGTAATCAAAAACTGCATAGGTCCCACCGGGTAAAAACAAAGTTTCCATTTTATGCGGTATGCTATTAAAATTAGCTACTTCAACTAATGCCCACTTTTCAAATTCGTTAGTTGGTTTAAAGTTTGAAAAATGATCGGGTTTATAAACAGCTAATGAAATCAGGTCGTTTGAAATGTTGTTCGTTATTTCATTTCGCCAGGGTGAGAAAGACCGCCAAAGTTCTGCAATTTTGAAATCAGCAAAGCTCATGGTTAGTCGTTTGCCGACTAATTTTTTTTCATGGGTTGTTACAATTCTAGGTTTCATTTAAATATTCGAAAAAGGTTCAGTTGTGCAATTTTTGAGTGTTTTGTTATTATAAAGATTTGGGTTGATTGGGATTTTTTTAATGGTCAAAAACTGAGATTACTGTGTTTTGATAAAACTTACTATTTTGAGATGACCTAACAAATTTACTCATCTTACTTATTTGTCGGTTCTCCTTCCAATTGCTCAATTGTCTTCTTCGCATTCTGCAACCGCATTTTTTTATTCTTCTCCGTCATTTTTTCTTTTACCCATTTTTCCATGCGGTGATGCAATGGAATAAGCAGTGATGCTAATGCAACCAATGCTATTAGCATCAATAAAGGAGAATGATGTGTTACGCGTTCTAAAAAAGGATGAATCAGCAGGTTGATAAATTCAAACACAATCAGCAATCCCAATATTCCAAAAAACGAAATCCATTTTTCAGTAACGATGATGCTGCGGCTGAGAAGGATAAATAAAATGATGAACGAAATTATTCCGAGTGCGATTAGGCCAAATTGAATGTTTTGTTTTCGTTGTTGTAATTCTTCATTTTTTGTGGCCAAATCTTCAATCACCCTTAACTGTTCTTTAAATGCTAATGCCTGAATCGTGTTTTGACTATTCTGATTGAAAATTAATTCTCTAGTTTGAGATGCCACCTTGGCATAATAATAGGCACTATCGGTATTATTCAGTTTATCAAACATATCTCGTTTAAATTCAGCGGCCAATAATATAACATTCTGGTTTTGAATTTCAAGTGCTATTTCCCAAAATTTTTCAGTTTGCAATTTGGCATCTTCCAACCTATTGCGCTCAAAAAGAAATGGAATGTACCTTCTGTAAAATATGTCCTTTCTCACTAATAGAGAGTTGGCAGCGCTCTTTGCTTTTTCAAAATAAACTTCTACCAATTCATTTTCGTTCATTTTATCGTAGATAACAGCGTATAAGGTTAATATTTGTAATTTATAAAGCGGAAGTTTTAGCCGTTCAATTGTTTGAAATGCAGCCTGCGCATAGAACAAGGCAGAGTCTAATTGATTTTTCTCCAAATAGTAAGTTCCTATATTTCGTTGAAATTGCACCAACATGAAATCATATTTAGGCGAAGATTTATCAGGCAAATTCTCTCCTCCTTTCTTGGTGAAATTAAAATACTCTTCAAAATTTTTAAGATTGAAATATACACTGGCAATGTCAAAATAGATTGAACTGATTCTTCGTTTGTCATTAAATTTTTCTGCTAACGGTAATCCTTTAAAATAGTATTCAAGCGCAGTAGTATTGTCCCCTCTTTTCATTGAAAAATAATACCCTATCCAGTCATAGCTGATTGCAAGCAGTGAATCGTTTTTTAATTGCTGCGCTATCTGAAGCAGGTCAATACACAATGCAGAGTCAATATTACTGTTTGCATACGAGTCCGAAGTCTCTAAATACTTTATAGTAGCCGTAAACTGTTCCAAAGGATTTTTGTAATTGGCTAAATCTGTTTTTGCGTTTTCAGTATTATTGTTTTGTGTAAAAACAACTTGAATGATAGTCAGAAAACAAAGGAAGGCAATAATTTTTTTCATATTTATTCTTTTGTCAAAGCGGTTTAAGCAACAAAGTTAACTTTTTGAATCAAAGTTTTGAGTTACCGGGTGGGCTAGGCTGATACATAACGGTTGCGGGTTGGCGAAGTCAAATTACTAAACTGTCAACCCAGCACAAAAGTTGCTGCCAATTATAATGTTCAATTTAGCGGCCAACCATTACCCCTTTTGGTAGGACATAATACTGGTAGTTCAAATACGAAAAATACGTGTTGAAACCAATACATCCAATCACCAATCCAATAAGTATTGGCTATAATGCTATTCGAAAACCGCCAATAATTTCAAATACTAATTCTAAGCAAAATAATATATTATTTGCCATTTATCCAGCGCTGCCTATTGAAGTGCTACGACGAATTTAAAACTATCCTAAGCAGTTCGCTAAGTCAACGTATAACAGCAAAAGATTAGGTTAATGAACACAGATTACAATTATTAAAAAGTAATACCTAATTGCAATGCAGTGCTTATTGAAACCGGTTGCTCATTACCAAATCGAAGCGGAAACGGAACTGCAACAAAATATCTAACATTGGGTGTTGCATAAACTACCTGATTTAAAATTGGTGTAATACCGTAACGTCCGTTCGTTTCAAATGCAAGGCGTGTCATAAAAGTAAAAGTGCTGGTGCTCGCGCTGCGAACCATGATACCCGGATGAAAAAGCAGGTTATTCACCCTATTGGTAACTGAATCAACTTTAATAATAGGTGCTAACTCAAAACTAAAACCGATTTGATCTGATTTCCAAATATTAACTCCAATTGGAAATACAACTGTATAACTATTGTCAAAATTGAAAGTGCTTCCATAACTATCTTGAGACATTATCGGGTGTAATATACTCGCAAAGCCTTTAACTTGTGGGTATGTTTTTGCAGAAGGCGTAGGTGTTACCTGAGCGAATGCAACATTTATTAATAAAGTAACAATTATCGCCGGAACTACAATTATTTTGGTAATTGATTTAAATGCAGTCATAATTTTTTCAAAGGTAAAATTAATTTTAAAACTTGCTATTGTTGGAGGTGAATTTGAGTAAGGTAACCGGTTGAAATGAAACATTGAACAGGTGGCAAGGCAAGATATACAATGTTCAAATGCAACTGTTTCATACCTGATAATAGATAACAATAATAACTCAAAAAGCTTATTGCTGTTGAGTTACGGTAATTAAAACAGCATTTTTTTTATAGCCTTTGAGATGTGAAAGTGGCTTTGAATACTACCAAAAGTTACAAATGTAAATTTTTCTCAAAGATATACTTAGCCGTATAATTTAACCTCAAATTTGTGTAAAGATGGCAACGTTAACCAGTATTATCTGTCTTGTAATAGAGTAATTTGCTGAATATCTATTCATGTATCTGCATAATGTGCTAACCTTTAATTTCCGAAAGGATACAAATCAATTGTATCAACAGTTTGATTATTTACAAAGTTTTTGAAGGTTTTACAAAATAACCTTCGGAAATAAGCGGTTCTGAAACAGTAACCCGTTTTATCAAGGCAACGCTAACTTGCCTAAGTGTGTATTTTTTGTCGGAGACTTTTCGTTCTGAGTCGTAATCTCAATAAGTAAAATTCACTCCAACACCGGTTCCCATGTCGCTGTCATAATGTGTGCTTATTGAAATGTTTTTTGTTGCAATGTACCGGAGCCCAAGCATGTATTCTTTGTCGGTGTTGAGCATCCAATTCATTCTTAATCTTTTTGAAATTGGAATATCTTCTCTTGAAAGTTGGAAACGAAATAATCCGTTTAAGTCTATTCGTGCATCTGCAATAATGAGAAGGGGTAAAGTGTAACGCACTCCTAAAACTCCTGTGTGTCGGTTGTTCTTATTGCTGGTTTGTCCGAACATGGTTTTTGTTTCATCACCAAAAATATTTTGTTGGCTGTGCATGAAGTCAAAGATATTTTCCGTTGGTTCGCCATCCAACTTGTAATGATAATCAAATCCAATGTATGGATACCACCATTGCATTTTTCCTATGTATCTGCCAAACGTTGTTTCACTTTCGTAACCGTGTTCGGGATAATAACCCAAGTGCCACATTTCTTCAATCTTCCATCGTGTGTTTCCCAACATTGCTATTCCGTCGCTTCCATTGGTTGACAGTGCAATGCTTGTCATGAAGTGAAACTTTCTATCGTCTGCAAACAGTTTGCGTTGTGCCAGTTTTAAGTTTGGTATTTCAGGATTTGGCGGTGAGTTTTCATAACTAACAACTCTTCCCATTCCACTCATCATGTGATATAAGATGTGACAATGAAAAAACCAATCGCCACTTTCGGTTGCCGCAAACTCAATGGTATCGGTTTCCATTGGCATGATGTCCACAATATTTTTTAATGGTGCAAAATCTCCTTGTCCATTTAGCAAACGAAAATCGTGTCCATGCAAGTGCATTGGATGTCGCATCATAGAGTTATTGGTTAAAATAATACGAACATTTTCGCCTTTCTTGATTAAAATTTTGTCGGCTTCGGAAATTACTTTGTTGTCTAAACTCCACACATAGCGATTCATGTTTCCTGTTAATTCAAATTTCAAAACCTTCACAGGTGCATTATTTGGCAATGTTGTTTTCACTGTTGATTTCAGCATTGCATAGTTAAGCGTAACTATGTCTTTCTTCATTTGTGAATGGTTGTGCGTTTCCGTTTTATTTTGTTTCGATTTATTCTCTCCTGTAATTTCGGGATACATCACGGTGTTCATGTCCATTTGATTTAAACTCATGTTCATTCCCATGTCGTCTAAATCTCCGTTCATTTTCATCATACCATTCATCATTTTCATTCCTTCAAAATATTTTAACGTGGGTAATGGCTCTGCTAAATACTTCATTCCTTCACCTAAAAAAATGGATGCTGATTTTGTTCTGTCTTCTGCTGTTGCTAAAAATTGATAGCTGCCTGTGCCTGGTAGCGTTACAATCACATCATAAGTTTCTGACACTGCAATCAGCAATCTATCCACTTCAATGGGTTCAACATCATTGCCATCATTTGCAACTACTGTAATTTTTCCACCTGCATAAGTGAGCCAAAAATTTGTTGATGCACCTGCATTTGAAATTCTTAAACGGATTTTGTTTCCTTTAAATGTTGGGACTGTTGATTCATTTGTTCCATTGATTAAAAATTTGTCATAGTAAACATCACTCACATCCATTGCATTCATGCGTTTCCATTCGTTTTTGAGTTTTGTTTCTAAGTAGCCCTGTTGTATAGCTTCAAAATAACTTTGCGTTGTTCCTTTCTTAATCGCAAACCAATCTGTTGCGTTATGCAACATGCGGTGAATATTTTTGGGGTTGTAGTTTGTCCACTCACTTAAAATAATTGGAACAGTTGGCAAATCATCTATCCCGTTTCTTATAGTGGCATCATCTTTTCTTTTCAATAAAATCATGGAGCCATACATGCCTATTTGCTCTTGCAA
>JANMLV010000110.1:0-34475 GCA_031372705.1 Bacteroidota bacterium
ATTTAAAAATATTTTACACCAATTGCTGAGTACGGTTAAATTAAACCGTTACTTTTAGGACGTTATTACAAGTAAAAACCTTGCAAATCAACCTATTGTATTGGAGTTTGCCAAGGATTATAATTTGTGTATCGGGGGATGCTGAAAACCGGAAAGAGTAAGCGTACTTTTAATTAAAATCTGAACAATATGGCATTAAGACTAGGAGACATTGCGCCTGATTTTACGGCAGAAACTACGCAAGGTACTATTCACTTTCACGAATGGATAGGCAATGGCTGGGCGATACTATTTTCGCATCCAAAAGATTTTACACCGGTTTGCACAACCGAATTAGGCTTTATGGCTAGGTTAGAACCTGAATTCACAAAACGCAATTGCAAAATTATTGGATTGAGTGTTGACCCCGTTGAAAGTCATATGCGTTGGGAAAAAGATATCGAAGAAACACAAGGCGCTGCTGTAAATTATCCAATGATTGGTGATTCAAAATTGGAAGTGGCAAAACTTTACGATATGCTACCTGCTGCCGAGGAAGGAACATCAGACGGCAGAACCGCAGCTAACAATCAAACCGTTCGCTCTGTATTTGTTGTTGGTCCGGATAAAAAGATAAAACTTCAAATTACTTATCCGATGACAACGGGTCGCAATTTTTATGAAATTTTGCGCGTGCTAGATTCCATGCAACTTACTGCAGCCCATCGTGTAGCTACACCTGTAAATTGGAAAGAAGGCGAAGATGTAATAATTGTTCCGGCAGTTTCAGATGCTGAAGCAGCAACTATTTATCCTGACGGTTGGACTACGATAAAACCCTACTTGCGCATAGTTCCGCAACCTGATAAATAAATTTTCAAAAATTATTATTAATATTTACCGCACTTTATTGCAAAATGGAGTGCGGTATTTTTTTATAAAACTTTTCCTATAAATTTCTTAATCACTTTTCCTATATTTACATTAATATTAAAATTAAGAGATGCTAACATCAATAAATCCAAAGTTACCAATGCGCGACAAAGCAATAACGCGCAACTTTTATATTAATCTGCTCGATTTTAAAGAGTTTGGCAGCGCTGATTTTGATGGCTATTTAATGGTAGAAAAAGACAATATTCAAATTCACTTTTTTGAATTTAAAACCATTGATACAAAAGAAAATTATGGTCAAGTTTATATCCGGACTAATAACATTGAAGCATGGTATCAATTAGCGTTAGATAAAAGTATTCTTATTCCTGAAGCAGGCCATTTACACATGAAACCTTGGGGTCAAATAGAATTTTCGATGTTAGATCCGGATAATAATTTGCTTACCTTTGGGCAAAGCATGTAAATATGCTTTGAATAGGTCAAAAAACTAAATAGTAAATTTTTCTATCTTGTGTTTTTCACATTGAAATAAAATTTCTAATTTACAATAAACCAACTTTACAATATTTATTCTTTATATAAAACTTTTGTTATGTCACAATCATTAATACTCAATAAATCAATTTCAATAAACGCGTCATCAGCAAAAGTTTGGGACGCACTTACCAATCCTGAAATTATAAAGCAATACTTTTTTGGAACCGAATGTATTTCAACCTGGGAAAAGGGAAGTTCAATAATTTTTAAGGGAATTTATGAAGGAAAAGCATATGAAGATAAAGGGATAATTTTAGATATCAAGCCGGGCGAATTCATTTTATATAACTATTGGAGCTCATTTTCCGGAACTCCTGATATACCCGAAAATTATGCCCCAATTAAATATGCAATTGCTTCTTCAAATAACCAAACCATTCTTACTGTAACGCAAGAGGGTTTTGCCAACGAGGAAGCTGTGGAACATTCTAAAAATAATTGGGGGTTTATATTAGAAGGACTTAAAAAAATAGTGGAAAACCGCTAAGAAAACTAGAATAAACGTTCCTGTTAGTATACCCCAATTGCATTCCCGACATATGCCTTAGGTTTTTCCGATAGAAAAATGTATCTATTTTTTAACGCGAAAAACTTTCCAAATAAATATTGTTTAGCATATGCATTAATTAACAATTACACAAGTATGATTTGCTGCTGTTAGTTCAATTAGGTAGCTTTACATGCATGGACGAGCAAGATCCAAAACACATTCGTCGAGTTCGCTACAACGGCACTCATCCTAAATCCTTTAAAGAAAAATATAAGGAGTTACAACCCGACAAATATGCCGAGGATGTTGCTAAAGTAATGCAACAAGGTAAAACGCCTGCAGGAATGCATCGCTCTATTTGTGTTGATGAAATTTTAGCGTTTTTAAATATTACTCCCGGTCAAATTGGAGTAGATGCCACTTTGGGCTATGGAGGTCATGCCTTAGAAATGGTTAAACGGTTGGTTCCGGGCGGACATCTCTACGCAATTGATGTTGATCCGATAGAATTGCCTAAAACTAAGGAACGGCTTGCTAAATTAGGCTTTGGACCGGAAATACTTAGTATAAAAAAGATGAATTTTTCTGAAATTGATCAAATTATTTATGAATCGGGTCCCTTAAACTTTGTGCTTGCCGATTTAGGTGTTTCTTCCATGCAGATTGACAATCCGGACAGAGGGTTTTCATTTAAAATTGATGGCCCTTTAGATTTGCGCTTGAATCCAAAAACAGGGAAATCTGCTGCAACATTATTACAGTCAATGAATCAACAAAATATTGAACGTTTATTTATTGATAATGCAGATGAGCCGCATGCAACTGCAATTTCGAAAGCGATTGCCATTAAATTAAATAAAGGAATTGCCATTACAGGAACTGCGCATTTAAAAGATATTATTATAGATACACTTTCATCATTGCCCAATAAAGTTGGAAAAGAAGATATAAAGAAATCGTGCCAACGATGTTTTCAAGCATTGCGCATTGCTGTAAATGATGAGTTTGGCGTTTTGGATAAATTTTTGACGAAACTACCTGCAGCTATGGCGCCCGGTGGTAAAATTGCCATCTTGTCGTTTCATTCAGGAGAGGATAGGCGAATAAAAAAATCGTTTCAAGAAGGATTACATGATGGTGTTTATAGTGAAATTGCAACTGAGCCAATTCGACCAACAGCTCAAGAATGCAATAGCAATCCCAGAGCTAAATCAGCAAAGTTGCGGTGGGCAATTAAATCATAGCAAAATAAATTAATTAGCAATTATTTATTTACTTATATAATTCGAAAATGGAACAAGCTTTCACAAATATTGATGATTACATTCAATCATTTCCGAAGGAAGTACAAGTTTACTTACAACAAATTCGGAATACTATTAGAAAAGCAGCACCCAAAGCAGAAGAGGCAATGAATTATGGTATGCCAACATTTAAGTTGTTTGGGAACCTTGTTCATTTTGCTGCATACAAAAATCACCTTGGCTTTTATCCCGCGCCATCAGGATTAGCTGCATTCAAAACTGAAATCGAAAAATATAAACACTCAAAAGGTGCAGTGCAATTTCCTATAGACAAAAAACCACCGCTCGACCTAATTGCAAAAATTGTAAAATACAGGGTAACCGTTAATGAAGCGAGTGCTGCTGCCAAAAAAACTTTGCGCACTTGTAAAAATGGTCATAAATTCTATAAGTCGTCTGATTGCCCCACTTGCCCAATATGCGAAAAAGCAAAACCAACTTCAGTTGATTTTCTGGCTGAACTTTCGGGACCGGCGAAACGTGCAATGGAGTCAAATGGAATTAAAACAGTTAAACAATTGTCAAAACTAAGTGAAAAAGAAGTGTTGGCAATGCACGGAATTGGCAAAACCAGTATACCAAAGCTAAAAAAATTATTGCAAAATGAAGGGTTAACCTTCAAAGCTTAGTATCAATAAAATTTTTGAATTAATTATTAATACCCGCATTTAAATAGGATTAATTTAATCAACAAATTTTAAACCATGAAAAACAAAAATATCCAAACAGAAATTGATGCCAGTTATTTATATAAAAAACTAGCCGAACACGAAGCTGATGCAACAATTGCTAATGTGCTTCGCCAAATGAGCGAAATTGAAAAAAGTCATGCTGAAGCTTTCGCAAAAAAAGAAAATCTAAATATAACCTTGTTGATGCATCCGTCATGGAGAGCAAAAACATTGAATGGAATTGGAAAAATATTTGGATATGATTATGTATTAGGCACTTTGATGGATACCGAAAAAAGTATATCCAATGCAATTATTAATACAAAGCAAAAGAACAAACAAGCAATTACCGGTTCCGAAACTACGCATGTTGCTATACTACGAGCAATATTAGAGAAAGAAGAAAAAGTTACCGGGACTCAACTTTCTAAATTTGAAAGCAGACACCGCTCAGTAGGTGGAAATGCAATTAGAGCAGCGGTTTTAGGCGGCAACGATGGCTTGGTATCCAACTTTAGTTTGGTTATGGGCATTGCAGGCGCAACGGCAGCGCAAGAAGGTGTGCTATTGGCGGGAATGGCCGGATTATTGGCAGGTGCATTGTCGATGTCGCTAGGTGAATGGATTTCAGTTAAAAGTTCCCAAGAGTTATACGAGAACCAAATGCAAATTGAAATGGATGAGTTAGAAACAAACCCTGAAGGTGAGCAAAAAGAATTAGCATTAATTTATGTAGCTAAAGGAATTCCTGAAATACAAGCCTATGAAATGGCTGCCGAAATTATGAAGGATAAGTCAAGAGCGCATGAAGTGCTGGTAAAAGAAGAACTTGGAATTAATGCAGAAGAATTAAAAGGCTCTGCCGTTGAAGCTGCTGTTTATTCATTCATTTTATTTGCAATTGGCGCTATAATTCCCGTAATTCCATTTATTTTCACAACAGGCATGAAAGCCGTTCTAATAAGTGTTGGCATGAGTGCAGCAGGATTATTTGTTATTGGTGCTGCAATAACCTTGTTTACAGGAAAAAATGTTTGGTATTCAGGATTCAGACAAGTTATTTTTGGGCTTGCTGCCGCAGCAATTACATTTGGAATAGGTAAATTAATTGGCGTCGCAATAGCATAATTTAATCTATATTACAAAATTGCCACTCACAGAAATAATATGAGTTTAACTTGGTTACCATTTTAATATGGTTAACTTTAATGCAATATGTGTTTTTCAGCTAGTGCAAGTTTTGGTGCAGGTGTTGTGCTCTCAATTATTGGAGTTGCAACTTTGCGCAAAGTAAAGCAGCCGACTCAAGTTCCGTTTGCCTCATTGCCATTGCTTTTTGCAGCTCAACAAATTGCTGAAGGTTTTTTATGGCTGTCGTTCACAAACCCCTCATTCGAATTCCTAAGAACCCCAACTACCTATATTTTCCTGTTTTTTGCCCAAGTAGTTTGGCCGGCTATTGTCCCTTTTTCCATTCTAATACTTAAAAAACCGAGCGAACGAAAAGTAATTCCAAAATTATTAGCCGTTATAGGTGCAGCAATTGCAGTATTCCTCGCATATTGCTTATACGCTTATAATATTGAAGCAAATGCAGTTGGACATCATATAGCGTATAAACAAGACTATCCTATAAGTTTAAAAAGATTTGGCGCAGTGCTTTATATAAGTGCAACAATATTACCTCCTTTTTTCTATCGACAAAAAAGTATGATAGCCTTAGGGATAACAATTCTAATTTCTTATGTGGTAACTGCAATTTTTTACCAAGGATATATTTTATCGGTTTGGTGTTTCTTTGCCGCCATCATGAGCTGCATTGTTTATTTTGTTATTTACGAAATGAATAAAAATCACAAAAACCGGTCAATTTTTCCAAAATTCAGGTCGTAAAGTCACAGGTGTAAATTTGTGATATGCCTAAACGAAAAAAATAACTTACCTTCGGCTTTCAAATATTAGCATCTTCTAAATGCTCGGAGGTATTATGGAACGTAGAGACTTTATTTTAAAAACGAGTTTGCTCACTGCATTTGGCGGGCTAACACAAAGCACCTTTGCCGGGAATTTTAATGGTAACGACCATATTGGAATTAATCCATTTCTGTTGCCTGCCCTTCCTCCTTTAGCACATAATGGTAATATGACCGTTCGCACGTGGGTTAAGTCAGGTATGACAAATGGCATTTATTCAAATGTAGAATGTGCAGTAGCACCTAAATTAATGGGCCCTCCTCCACACTATCATAAAGAATTAGACGAACTCATGTACGTAGCTGAAGGTACAGCAACTATTTTAATTGGAGATGATATAGTTGAAGTTAAAGCAGGCGGTTGGCACATGCGCCCAAGAATGATTAAACATACATTTTGGAACGCGGCGGACACTTCATTGCGTTTTTATGATATGTATTTTAATCAGCCATTCGAGGAGTATTTGGAACAGATATTTAATGAAATAACTGCCGAAAAAGGTTATCCGGAAGGTTCTGAAAAAAAGAATCAGGCAATTGGCAACCTCAACGAAAAATTTGGATTAGTTTTTGACCCAACCTCATTTGAAGAACGTCAAAAAATTGTTGCAAAATTCGGGTTGAAATAATTCGCAATAAATAACAATGGTTTATAATTAGGCAAAAAATATTAATGCTATTTAATTCAATACATTTTGCTATTTTTCTACCGGTAGTTTTTGTGCTTTACTGGGCACTAAATAATAAATTATTAAAATTTCAAAATTTATTATTGCTAGTTGCAAGCTACTTTTTTTATGCTTGTTGGGATTGGCGTTTTATGTTTTTGTTATTGTTTTCTACCCTGCTCGATTATTTCACAGGAATAAAAATGGCAGAACCGGATAAGCCTCAAAATAAAAAGAAATGGTTTTGGTTAAGTATTATTATTAATCTCGGGTTTTTAGGTGTTTTTAAATACTACAATTTTTTTGCAGATTCATTTGCAGAAGCACTAAGCAACCTTGGATTACAAGTAAATCCATCAACACTAAATGTTATACTGCCGGTTGGTATTTCATTTTATACTTTTCATGGATTATCATATGTAATTGACATCTACAAGGACAAAATTAAACCCGAAAAAAACTTTATAGATTATGCCGTTTTCGTAAGTTTTTTTCCACTTTTAGTTGCCGGTCCCATAGAACGCGCTACGCATTTATTGCCCCAAATAAAACAAAAACGGAAATTCGATTACGCAATGGCCGCTGATGGCATGCGCCAAATTTTGTGGGGTCTTTTCAAAAAAATGGTGATAGCAGATCAGTGTGCCGTGTATGCCAATATGATTTTTAACGACTCAGCAAATTATCCGGGCAGCACCTTGTTGCTTGGTGCCATATTTTTTGCTTTTCAAATTTATGGCGATTTTTCGGGCTATTCCGATATTGCATTAGGAACAGCCAAATTATTTGGAATTAATCTCTTACGCAATTTCGCTTATCCCTATTTTTCACGCGATATTGCTGAGTTTTGGCGTAGATGGCATATCTCACTTTCCTCTTGGTTTAGAGATTACCTGTATATTCCACTTGGTGGCAGCCGACAAAGTATGGCCATTAAAGTGAGGAACACCTTTATTATATTTATTGTAAGCGGATTCTGGCATGGAGCAAACTGGACATTTATTGTTTGGGGCGCCATAAATGCATTATTTATACTACCATCAATAATTAGAAAAACAAACAGAACCCATCTGGGCATTGTAGCAGAGGGCAAAATAATACCAACTTTTAAAGAGGCAATTGCAATGCTTTCAACCTTTGGTATTACTGTTTTTGCCTGGATATTTTTTAGAGCCGAAAACCTAGCACACGCAGGAAACTACATCAGTGAGATTTTTTCGAAATCATTGTTCGAAAAAAGCGCAATTGTAAAAACAGGACAATTTACCACAGCAGCTTTATTAATTACTTTGTTTATAATAATTGAATGGAATGGAAGGTCAAATAATTATGCAATAGAAAATCTGATAAAATATAAAAGACGAAGTGTAAGATGGATAATTTATGCCGGTATAATTTGCTTAATAGCGATGTTCATGCCGGCACATAGCACACCTTTCATTTACTTTCAATTTTAATAAAACAAGATGAAAAAATTCCTGCAATCAATACTGCTATTTGTTCCGTTTATGATAACGGTATACATTGTATGCATTTTTATTGCAGGCACATACTTTCCATCAAACCTTAAACCCAATATCAATTATCGCATTTGCTCATATGGTCATATGTTTTCAAGATTGCAGGAAGCTAAAACAACAAGCGATGTAGACATATTGTTTCTTGGGTCTTCACATGCTTATAGAGGTTTTGATACCCGAATTTATGCGGAACATCAACTGAAAACATTTAATCTCGGCTCTAGCTCACAATCGCCCATCCAAACAAAATTACTTTTATCCCGATATTTAAATAATATCAATCCAAAAACAGTAGTTTATGAAGTTTTTCCTGAAACATTTACAATGGATGGCGTAGAATCTTCTGTTGATATTATTGCTAATGATAAAAATGATTTGGAATCAATTAAAATGGCGTTTACGATTAATAACATCAAAACATATAACACCCTAATATATGGGTTTACTATTGACATACTCAATTTAAATAAACATACACAAGAAGCACTAAAAAAAGACAATGACACTTACATCACAGGTGGATTTGTTGAAAAAGAAATGAATTACTATGCGCCAACAAAAATGGATACTTTAAGTTGGATTTACAACGAAAAACAATTTGAAGCATTTGAGCAAATTTTAACCGATTTGAAGGCAGCAAACATTAATATCATATTAGTTTACGCACCTATTACCTCATCTTATTACAATTCAATAACCAATAGCGAAGCTTTTGATAGCAGGATGATGCAAATGGGTACATATTACAATTTTAATAAAATTTTGACACTTAACGATTCTTTACACTTCTATGATGAACACCACCTGAATCAGGATGGTGTTGAATTGTTTAACAACAAACTCCTTGAAATAATTAAAAAATAACAACGGTGCAATATTTATTTATATTAATGTATTAATTTAGCCTAACAAAAGCAAGATAAAATGGAAGAGTCAACATCAAATAAAATTACAATTAGCACTACTATATCATTACCAATTGAAAATGTGTGGAGATATTGGACCGAACCTCAGCACATTATGCAATGGTGCCAAGCTTCGGATGACTGGCATGCCCCTTATGCCAACAATAATTTGATTGAAGGTGGCTCATTTACTACAACCATGGCTGCTAAAGATGGTAGTGTGAGTTTTGATTTTGGTGGCATCTATACCAAAATCATACACCATGAACTTATTGAATATAGATTAGGTGATGGCAGAATGGTGACTATTGTATTTAATACAAATGGCAACGATGTAATAATTGTAGAAACATTTGAACCCGAATCTGAGAATCCTTTAGATATGCAGCAAGCCGGTTGGCAAGCTATTCTCGATAGTTTCAAACACCACTCTGAGCAACAGTAACGTTATAGATTCATCAATACTTTACCTAAACAATCTTCAGGAAATTTAACAACTACTTCGTGTTTAAAGGTATTATCATTTAATGCTATACACTACACTTTTGATGATATTTATCATCTGTGAAAATAAATTTATGCTTTATTATTGTTGTGTAACAAAAGTAACCGAACCGTTACTGCATTAATATGACCTTTGCACTATTAAATTTAAAAACATGTTGACAGTAGAACAGATTTACACCGGCTGCCTTGCTCAGGGAGCATACTATATTGAAAGTAATGGCGAAGCAGCTATAATTGATCCCTTGCGTGAAGTTCAACCTTATATAGATATGGCAAATGAACGCGGAAGTAAAATAAAATATATTTTCGAAACACATTTTCATGCAGATTTTGTTTCAGGCCATATTGATTTGGCAAAGAAAACCGGTGCAGCCATAGTATACGGCCCAACAAAAATGGAAACAGGATTTAAAGCCACCATTGGTGAAGATGGTCAAATATTTCATCTAGGAAATGCAAAAATAAAACTATTGCATACTCCGGGCCATACAATGGAAAGCAGTTGCTTTTTATTAATTGATGAAGCAGGCAAAGAAACATCATTGTTTACCGGTGATACATTATTTATTGGTGACGTAGGAAGACCAGACCTTGCCCAACATGTAATTGCTGATTTAACACAAGAAAAATTAGCTGCACATTTATATGAATCGCTGCAAACAAAAATATTACCACTTAAAGATGACCTAATTGTATATCCGGCACACGGAGCAGGAAGTGCATGTGGTAAAAACCTAAGTAAAGAAACATCTGACACATTAGGCAACCAGAAAAAAACAAATTATGCATTAAGACCCGGTTTAACAAAAGAACAATTTATTGATGAACTGCTTACAGGCTTAACACCACCTCCCGCCTATTTTCCTAAAAATGTATTAATGAACATCCAAGGATATGATTCAATTGACGAAGTAATGTTGCGTGGTAGCAGAGGTTTATCACCTAAAGAATTTGAATTATTAGCAAATGAAACAAATGCTGTTATTCTTGACACACGCGTAGCTAAAAAATTTAGCAAAGCATTTATTCCAAATTCAATTAACATTGGAATGAATGGCGCATTTGCTGTTTGGGTTGGAACCCTTATTCCGGAAATTAAACAAACTATACTATTAGTGACAGAACCCGGACGCGAACAAGAAACAATTATTCGATTGGCACGTGTAGGCTATGATAATGCAATTGGATTTTTAGACGGCGGAATAGATGCCTGGTTCAAAGCAGGTAACGACATAGATAGCATTCCTACAGTAACCGTTGCCGAATTTGCAGCGATAGAATCTACTAATCCGGAAATTAATATACTTGATGTGCGCAAACAAAGTGAATACAATTCAGAACATATAATTAATGCAATTAACACACCACTTGATTACATTAATAACAACATGGCGCAAATCGATAAAAATAAAACCTATTATGTGCATTGTGCAGGCGGTTACCGTTCAATGATTTTTGCATCAATACTTAAAGCTAGAGGTTATAATAATTTAATTGATGTTGATGGCGGATTCTCAGCAATAAAATCTTCCGGCAAATTTACTATTACTGAGTATGTTTGTCCAAGCACAATGCTATAAATGAATAAACTCAAAAATATAATATTTGTATTGAAATTAAAGTGTTTGTCTTTGTTGGTTTTAATTATTTATTTTAAACAGGCTAATAAAGATAAAGCCTTTAGAATTGAAGTAGATTAATGCAATTTTTTTATATTAATATAAAATTACTACATTTGATGTAAAGACACACCAAATGAACAGCATTATCAATACAATAAATAAGCTGGAACCATTGCAGCAAAATGATCTTACAGTGATTCGCGATATGCTGAAATATGCGAATATTAAAATTTTAAAAAAAGGTGATTATATTTTTACTAAGGGCGATACGCCACCGATATCGGTTTATGTCAAATCCGGTTTGCTTCGCCATTTTGTTGCCGATAAAAATGGAAACGAAAAAATAATTCAATTTTTTATGGAAGAAGCATTTTTTGACGATTGCGCCAGTTACGTAAACAATGAACCAATCGATTATTACATTCAGGCAATTGAAGAAACTGAGATAATATATTTCTATTTAGATGAACTTAAAACTGCTGCCGAAAAGTCACCCGTTATTGAACGTATTGGAAATAAAATAATGGCTTCATTCCTAAAAAATCATCAGGAACATATTACTATTCTTATGAAATATAATCCCGAAGAACGATATAAATATCTAATTGAAAACAAACCCGATTTAGTAAAACGCATTTCTGTTACTCATTTAGCTCAATTTTTAGACATGTCGCGCGAAACACTCAGCCGTATGAGAGCAAAAGTGATTGACCATACAATTATGTGATTTTAATCACGGTTTACATTTTTCCGGTGTTTTACTTTTGACCCAATTAAAAATCGAAACATGACTGAAATCAACATCTATCGTGCTTTTAAAATGGGTAAAGAAACATTTCAACCCACTCTTACTAATGACAATACATTTAAAATGGATTGGTGGCTCGAAAAGGGCGGTGGCGTTCCTCCACACATTCATTATTATATGGACGAGCATTTTGAAGTATTGCAAGGACCGGTTTCTTTTTTAGTTGATGGAAAAAAAATCATTAAAAATACAGGCGAAACACTACTTGTTCCAAAAGGCTTAAAGCATGGCATTAAAAACGAAAGTAACAATACGATTAATGTTCGTGTAATTTATACTCCCGAACTTGATGTAATAAAAATGTTTAAAATTATTGCGTGTCTCGACGAAAAAACCCCCGGCAGTGCTATAAATATGGTTAAATACTTTTATTTATATCCCCGCCTGGGATTAAAATCTTTTTCAGAAATACCCTCCAAACCAATCATGTCCTTTATGCACAGCATGCTCAGTTTTATTGGATTTTTTACCGGCTGGAAAAAATTAGTCGCCGAAATTCAACCTCGCATTAATTAAACTTAAAATTATATCCCAATTGAGCATAAAACGGAAACATCGGAGTTGTTTTAAAATCTTGTGCAATTACTTTTCCTGCTTTTAAATAAATATCCGATTGCTTTAAACTAATGCCTGTTTGCAAACCATAATAAAAATTGCCTCCGGTTGCAGGTTCATACCAACCGTCTTGGGCTAATGGGTAAATCTCCAAATACGACGGTCCATTCTTTATATGTGTTACTATTGCTTTGTCAAAACCGAATTCACCACTCACCATCCATTTTTGTTTGTAATATCCAATAGACGCTGAAAAATCACTGCCAAAATTGATTAACCTAACATAATCTGAATTATAAACGCGAAAAACACCATTCAAATTAACCGATGCATGAACATCGCCAATTTGAAATACATCAGCACTGCCTCCAAGTTTTACTTTATAATCGTCGAGCATATTTTCACCGGCTGGCAACGAAACCGATCCCATTAATACTATCGGAAAATCTGTCGACAATTTATATCCATATCCAACACCATAAACCAATCCATAATCTAATCCAACGTTGACATTTAACATGTGCTTTTGTTGAGATGAATCTGCATGCCAATTTATTGATTGGCTATAAAGTTGCTTGCCCTGAAAGGACAACAGTAATACTATCATTAAAATCTTGTTACCTATGTTCATATATTTAATTTAAAGTGTTTAAATAATTAATTGCTATTGGGAAGAATGCATTCCAGCCGCTTGGAAATGAAATCATGTCATGGCCGGCATTATTAATTTGAACTAACTGCACTTCATTATAGGGTGATGAAACATGTTCGGCATAAGCTTGGCCATATGCAGTGTTGCGCTCGCTGTAAACAAATAAAATTTTATTGGGATACGAGGATAAATTAGTAGTCCAATCAAACCCATATTTATCGCCATATTCAAATAAGGCTATATTTATAACTGCTCCACTTCGCCAAAATGGCGAAAGTCCTTCATTTCCAATTGGACTATCTTCGCCGTCATTGGCAACCGAAAGTAAAGCGTAACGGTAATCCAAAATGGCATGTTCATCAACATTTCCGGTAATAAATTGATCCGGATAAAGTACATCGCTCATCACTTCACTCAACAAACCAACTGAACGGGTTCTACCAACATATTCTAACATATCTTGAAATGTAAATCCACCCGGTTCGGCCAAAATCACGCCCGAAAACATATCCGGATACTCATTGGTATATGCTGTTGCTAACATTGCCCCCCACGAATGCCCCAATACAAATATTTTTTGCTCCGGTGTTTGTCTATAATAATTAATTACACCGGTTAATTCGTCGACCATAACATCCATGGAGTAACTTTCTTTAGGAAAACGTTGCGAAAGTCCACTGCCCCTTTGGTCATAAAAAATTACGAAATAACCCGAATCGGCAAATGCTTTACAATTTAGCAAGTAGCGATAATCGGAACCCGGACCTCCATGCAACACAAGCAAGATAGAACTGTCGGGGTTGCCATAAGTTTCGGCATGCAATACGCTGCCATTTACTAAAATTGATGGAACAGAGGGGTCAACATCGGCAGTTAAGGGCACAAGAAATCCGTCCTCATAAATTAATAATTCCTTTTTACAACCCATCACACTGCAGGCGATGATTGCGCACGAAAACCAAAATACTTTTTTCATTTTAAATAATTTGAGACAAAGATGCAGGCACTAAAAACATTTGTCGCCCCGACGTGTAAGATGAACCCACAAAATTTTAAAAACGCCTTTTTTAGGCACTTTTCAGCCTCTCGCCTATACTTTGAACCCTCAAAAACATGAGTGAAACGCCGGAGCTTAACCTATAGGTTCTTCAATATTGCCACTGCCCGTTTGGGTGAGATATTCAGTTGGAGATATGCCGGTTACTTTTCTAAAATTTCTATTAAAAGATGTTTTGGAATTAAATCCGCAAGCATGGGCTATTGATAATAAGGTGAAATTTTTATTAGCCGAAAGTTTCACCGCTTGCTGAAACTCAATAACACGCAAATTATTAATAAAATCATAAAAACTCATGCCTTCTTTGGTATTAATAACTTGAGAAACATAATTGGGGCTTGTATTTAATTTTGTTGCCAGGGCATTCAATGTGAGCTCCGGGTCGGTGAATAATTTTTCGTCTGCCATAAGCGCGTGCAAGCGCTTTTGCAAACCGGAAGCTTCCGTTTCATCAAGCCCCGATTTGCCATATTTAATATAATCAGTAGCCAAAGGTTGCATTTCTAATGGTGTTGAGACACTTGGTTCATTCACAACAACAGTAGCCTCATTGCTTACTAAATAATTGGCAGCGATATTGGTTGCTTGCGTAAAAATACCAACTTGCTTTATGCCAAAATATCCAACAAAGATGATATAAATTACAGCTGTTAAATAAATATATTTATCGACCCCAAAAAATATAACAATCCAAATAACTAAAATACCATAAATTAAATACCGCAACCAGGCAAGATTTACCTTTTCAGTATAAGAAAAATTTTGTTTTATAACATACGCGTGCTTACGTAGCCCTATTAATGATAAAGTAATATATGCAACTCCTGATAAAATAATACTAATAAATACGACTTTTGTAATCAACTCAAATCCAACTCCTTCATTTTGATAAACATGAATTTTCTCAGCTCCGGAAAGCGCAAAAAATTTCAACTCCCAAACACATACAAGTAAAACAGGAACGAAATGCAATAAATTGAAAATCTTTTTACCCTTTTTGCCTGTTAACGTGCGTGTATATAAATACAAAAATGGTCCATGTATTAGCGGCAGTGGCACTTCAAATCCCAATAAAAAAGGATAGCTCATCGATTGCTTGGTGAAATACATATAATACAAGAATAGGTGTACACCAACCCCCACCAACCACAATGCCAAAATAGTATCTGCAGATGTTCTTCCTTTCTTGGTAAACAAGATACCTGAAAGAAAAATCGTAATAAATATCCCTAAAATATATAACATCTGTATGCCCTGCTGATTAACAATTTAATGCAAAATTAAACTTATAATTCAAATCGGTAATTTCTAAATACCTGTAGCTACATGTTATTAAAATAAAATAGTATTTTTATAGGTATGAAAATTGGCATAACTGTATTAACATTTTTGTGCTGCGTTGGAATTAATGCTCAAGCACAATTAACCGACCCCGCTGAAATATGGGATAGCATTAAGGCGAATACTGCTCCAATTGTGGCACCGGCGTTTGCTGCTAACTTTGCAACACCCTATCGATTGCCGATTTCAGCATACGGTTGGGAAGATGGCCTGCAAATTTCAGCCGACGGTCTTAATTTATATACATTGTATGCGCCTGCCGATTTACTTTCTTGGTTTACCTATATCAATACCAACATAGCATTGCCACTTTGTGAAACATTCGGTAACACAGAATTTATTCGTCCTTATGCTGAAACATACGGTATGGACATGGCTTTTAATTTCTTTGGCTGCGATTCGGCAATAAATCTCGACATTTTATATGCCCACAGAGATAACATTAATGATGAATTTGAAAATTGGATTTTATCAGATATCGCAAGACCGGGAACAATTGAAGGTGGGCCTTTTCCGGTTCAATCAACAACAAATGCCAATAATGTTGACCATTTTTTATTTACCGGACCCGGTGATATTTGGATGATTAACGCCACAACAGCAAACCCGTCAAACATTGCATCCGCAGTTCTTTTGCCGGCACCCATTAATTCAACGGCAGGTGAATTTATTGCCGATAATCCCGTAATGCGTCGTTTTAATGATTCAGATACACTTTTATTGGTTTACGAAAAATATGTAATTGGGTCAGAAAGAGATTTTATGTATGCCCTTAGTTTTGATGACGGCGAAACCTGGCAGGACCCAACGCTAATGAGTTCAATTACCGCGGCAACCGGAAATATTGAACATCCTCAAATACACACCAATGCAGCAGGCACATGGCTATACTATTCCAGAAATTATGACATCTACCGCATGAAACAATCAATTCCTAATAATTGGGACAGTTGGGTGGATGAAGAATTAATTATTTCAAAAGGTAATGCTGTTGCAATAGGTGAACCTTCTATTGCTAAAAATGGAGATATTGCCTTTGTCTTAATGTATGAAAATACTGAAAACCTTGATGATAGGTTCGATATTGACCCATGGTATATGCGCAATTTGCTTCCGGACAACATAACATCATATAATATAAACCCCAAATTGGAAATCTACCCAAACCCTGCTGATGAATATTTTGAAATAAATATTGACAATCTAAATTCAATCATAGAACTAAATATTTATAGCGCCGATGGCAAATACTGTTTGGGAAGTTCAAATGTGCAAAATCTGCAAAAAATCGATGTTCAAACATTACCCGGTGGTCTATATTTTGTGGAAATAATTAATCAGAACGGTCAAGTATTAAATACACAGTTAATAAAAAAGTAGTTTATGTATTTATAAATTTTCAAAACATTAATTAACTATCTTTACAAAATGCCAAAGTCTAAAACACCAAAATTAACAGATGCAGAACAAGTTGATGCATTTATTCTAGCCCTTGAACATCCATTAAAAGATGTAGTAGAATTATTGCGCACCGAAATAAAAAACGCTAATCCAGCACTCAAAGAACGCATCAAGTGGAATGCGCCAAGCTATTTTACTACTGTTGATTTACTAACATTTAATTTGAAGTCTAACAATACCATATTGTTAATTCTGCACAATATTGCATGCACTAAAATCAAGTCTGAGTTGTTAGAAGGTGATTATGTAGACCGCAGAATTATATATTTTAAAGATGCCGAAGAAGTTGCAACAGTAAAAAAAGAACTCGGACGCATTATTAATGAATATGTGCAATTAGTTGAGATGTAATTATTTGCTGCATAACTTATTGACTTCATATCAATAAATAAATCTATAAACGTTATGGAAATCTATCACATTTAGCATCCTTTATGTATAACAGCAAAATACAATAAGGATTATGAACTCAGCACGGCATTATTTTTTAACTACAATCTTTTTCCTTGCTTTTCAATCAATTTACGCCCAAGGCGGTTGTCTCTTTTATAATGAGCAGGTTTTTGTAATCGACATAAAACTTCCCGAAACATGGAGTAAATCAAATGATTTGCAGGTTTTGTTGGTAAATGAAGATAGCATTCCCTATACAAATGAACCGGTTTTTATAAACGATACGCCTGAAACAGTAAAAACCCCAAAACAATTTGAGCTCAACACGGAAAAAAATGCCAAACAAAGAAAAAATCCTTACCAACAACGCGATTATTTTGAAACGTTAAACGAAACCTGGTACACTTGTTCCATTAATAAAAATCAAAATGAATATGCGCGCCCTATTTATCAGGTAATGATTATCAGTAATCAAAAGAAAACAGCAGACACCATAGTAGTACATCTTCCTTATGAACGCTCCTTAGATATTTGTCGAAACAATTTAGACAGGACAACAACAAATATTTCTGAATTAGTATTTAATGATGGCACACCATTTACACCTATTACAATTGATTTAAATGCAGAGCAGATTAAACCCGTTGTTAGCAACCCGCTAATTTCAGTTTATTTTAAATATGCTTACCAAACACTCACACAAAATGGAAATTCACTAATTCAATTATTAGGAATTAACATATATGATAAATTTACATTGGCAAAAGTGCAATATATTTCAATCGACACCGCTGCACTCTTCAAACCCAACCAATGGAAACAGTTTACCGAAACAGCAGATTTTTATACCGACAACCCTGCAGGCATATTAGATTTTAGATACACAACCGAATTTGTATTCGATTCGCTAAATTATATTATTCACCATAAATTCGACCACTATGTATTTAATCCGCTGACCAATCAATTCGAAAAAGACGATATACTCAGTGCAGCATATAATGTGCGATTCGAAGCAAAGGAAATAAAGCGATCAGAAGTTGTATTTACACCCGAAAAAAAATATTATAATACGTATTTACTGAACAAGAACAAATGGGAATTAACCGGCAGTAGGACAGAACAGCTGCAGCCAAAATATGCAAAATTGAAATATTGTTTAGGATGGTCGGAAACAACAGCGCTTTCAAAAACTGCTCTTTTTTTTACTGATAAATCGTATTACAATTATTATTACGATACCATTCCATTTATTAATTATTGTGATGACACGAGTTATGCTTCCATAAACAAAACGCTCTGGCCTAATCAATTTGGCATTACAGATACGATTATGCCAAAATCCACGGGGTACTTGGCTGTTAAGTTGCCAATAACATTTAACCCTTCCGTAATCGAGTTGATTGAACGATATAATAGTGTAATTTTTAATGTCGATAATGTTTATCCCATACAATATACTTTATTTAGCATTCCTCCCGGAACCGAGGAGCGCGATTCGCTTACCGGAAATATTGTAAGATATATTTCACAATATGACACTAACAGCTTTTTAATTCAAGTGCTGGAACTGCACAAAAACGGTATGCCAAAAGGCTGGGGAGCATGTAGCAGAAAATCAAGAATTAAAGTGATGACATGGCGGTATTGGGATGAAGAAGGAAACGAATTGCCTGCAATAAGATATAGTAAAGAATTAATGATTAATATTTTAAATTCCGAACGCTTGATAGAAAATCCTAAGGTTTCAGTAAAAACAAATGGCATTTGGATAAAACCTGAAATAAGAAAAGTTTCATCAACATTAATTTTCTACTTACCAATAGAAACAGACAGCTTAATTATTATTTCTAATGATGCGCGCGTTGATATCAAATTAAATAAATGGCAATACGAAAACTTCGCAGGGCTTGCTTACTACCTTTTGCTTAAGGATGAATTATATGTAGATAACAACGGAATTAAAATACCAATAACTTGGGAAGAAAATGATTTTGTAATACATTGGGATTATGAATACTTATATTCCAATTTACCAACTTCGAGAGATATTAATATTGCCGTTGCGCGATTACAAACTAAATATCCGAGTATTCAATTTTCAATGTTCGGTAAATATGAACACACAATCAATTTGCATATCCCAAATCTTTCAACATCAGCAAAAAAAGCTTTGCTTGAGCAACTTATTAAAGAACCTGAAATATCGAAATTAGCGCAGGTTTTCATCTTGGCAAATAACAATAGAACTTTTTTACAAGACGACCTATCACTGAGTTTAGATCATTGGATGAATCTCGATCAGATAAATGATTTGGCACTTAAATATAATTGCAAATTAAATAATATAGCATTTACCGGCAACTTATACCGAGCTACATTTCAAGACGCATTGCTTGGCCCAAGTTTCATTAAAAAACTAAATCACATTGCCACCGACCCACAAGTTCTAGGTGTAAACCACTCCTTCTACTCCGAAGCCTCCCTCGACGACCCCTATTTAAGACCACAACCCGATTTGCTCAACGATTAAATTTCAGTAGCAAGTTAACTGTCTAATATTCCGAGAAACTGCAACAAACGCGAAGCAGGTTCACCACGCCTATTCAGTCGGGCAGGCGCGGAGGAAGGGAGTTGAGAAGTCGCGGAGAAAAATACAATTGATTTTTTTTATCAAAAAAGGCCTTTCCACTGTTATTAGCATTTTAGTTGGCTGCAAATTTGCACATCAGCACATCGGCTCCCGGCTGTTCCATTTGCACATCTGCACATTAGCACATCAGCACATTGGCTCCCGGCTGTTAATTTGCACATATATATACATCCGATTCAAAAAACCTATACCTTTGTAGTAACTAAAAGTTCAGGAAATGAATACAGTGCTTTTATTAGCAATGCCTAGTGGTATGGAATGGATAATCATAATCTTAGCAATTTTATTACTCTTTGGTGGTAAAAAAATACCGGAACTGATGCGTGGCGTCGGTAAAGGTATTCGCGAATTCAACGATGCTAAAAACAACGTGAGCCGCGAAATCCGCGAAGGTATGGACGAACCTAAGAAATCTGAAGAGAAATAAATTCTTGCCTCTTTAAATGCATTCGGGTCTCGGTTCTATGTTACTTACTGGATTGAAAAATGTCCAGCAAGCAATGCGTGCAGGTGATACATCTTGCAGGCAGATAGTAGACCATTATCTTCATGTTAACCGCGAAAAACAACATCTCAACGCATTCTTAGAGATTTTTGAAGAAGATGCAATAACTCAAGCAGAGTCAATTGATAAACGCTTACAATCCGGACAACCGCTAGGGAAATTGTTCGGGATGGTTATTGGTGTTAAAGATGTAATTGCTATAAAAGGCAAGCGATTAACCGCTTCATCGAAAATACTCGACGATTTTCATTCACTTTATAATGCAACCGTAATTGAACGTTTGCTCGCCGAGGATGCCATCATAATTGGACGCTGCAATTGCGACGAATTTGCAATGGGTTCTTCTAACGAAAACTCCGCATTCGGTCCGGTGCTAAATGATATCGACAATACACGCGTTTCCGGCGGAAGTTCAGGTGGCTCAGCTGTTGCCGTTCAAGCCGGTCTTTGCATGGCTAGTCTAGGTTCGGAAACCGGAGGAAGCATTCGTCAGCCTTCATCTTTTTGTGGAAATATTGGATTTAAACCAACTTATGGCCGACTCTCACGCTACGGACTAATTGCTTTCGCATCGTCGTTCGACCAAATTGGTCCTATTACCAATAATGTTGAAGATATGGCCCTAATGATGGAAGCCATGGCAGGAGCCGATCCTAGCGATGCTACCTCATCAAAACACGTGCCTCAGGCTTATTCCGAGAACCTTCAACTCAACAAAAAATTAAAAATTGCCTACTATCCTCAAACACTCGATAATCCAAAAATCGATAGCGAGATTAGCAAGGCCATGTATACATTAATAGATAAGCTGCGCGCAGATGGACATGTGGTTGAAGCGCAAGATTTGAAATACCTCGATTACTTAGTTCCAACATATTATGTATTAACTACTGCAGAAGCTTCCTCTAATTTAAGCCGTTTTTCAGGCATTCATTACGGATTTCGTGACAGGGATGCAAGCGATATGGAGAGCGTTATTAGGCGTTCTCGCTCGAAAGGATTCGGCAAAGAAGTGCAGCGAAGAATCATACTTGGAACCTTCGTTTTAAGCTCAGGTTACTATGACGCTTACTATACAAAAGCTCAAAAAGTACGCCGCATTATTCGCGACGATACGGCTAAAACACTAAGCGAATACGACCTCATTTTATTACCAACTGCGCCATCTACAGCGTTTAAGCTTGGTGAAAAAACAACTGACCCCATCGAAATGTATTTGGCAGATATTTTTACCGTTCAGGCAAATATTACAGGTATGCCCGCTATCAATGTCCCTTTATTTAGACATAGCAACGGAATGCCATTTGGAGCCCAATTAATGGGCAATTACTACAGTGAAGACTTGTTGCTTTCTGTGACAGACCACTTTTTAAAAAATTATTAAAATTTTGGTGTTGATAATGATATTTGTGTGTCTGCATGCAATAATTCGGTAATTTTATAGTTTTATAGATTATTCAGCAGCCAAACATTAAAACAAGGGGGGAAATAACTAATGTACTACTTCAGAATTACCGTATTATGCCTTTTGCTAGGGGGAATAGCAAATGCACAAGTCTCTAATTCTAACCTTACTTCTAACACAGGGAGTGAGCTTAACAGCACCGACCCGAGTATCGACCTAATCGACAGTCTTTTTGAATCTTATTATTCAACTAACCCGGCATGGGCTTTCGATGAGAAAGATTACGACTTATTGGGCTATAACGGCACAGATACACCGCGATTTACACCTGAGGTTTTTGCCGAACGAATCAGCAAAATCAACTCTCCAATTCCTTATACTTACAACAAGTCAGTACAGGGATTTTTAGACTTGTATTGCAATCGTCGCCGCACTCAAGTTTCTAATATGTTGGCCCTTAGTCAAACTTATTTTCCAATGTTCGAAGCTGAACTCGATAGAAGAAACATGCCTATCGAATTAAAATATTTGGCGATAATTGAATCTGCACTTAACACACATGCCGTTTCTAAAGCAGGTGCTACCGGTTTATGGCAGTTTATGAATGGAACAGGCAAATTAATGGGATTGCGAATTGATTCTTATGTTGATGAACGCCGCGATCCACAAATGGCTACTGTGGCAGCGTGTGAATATCTCGAAGACCTTTATGGTATTTACAACGATTGGTTTTTAGCTATCGCCGCTTATAATTGCGGACCGGGAAATGTGAATAAGGCATTACGTAAAGCAGGTGGCAGCAACAAAACTTTTTGGGATATTGAAGCATTTTTACCTAAAGAAACACGTGGATATGTGCCGGCATTTATTGCTGCAACTTACGTGTTCGAATATCATAAAGAGCACAATATTCGTCCGGCTAAATTTGATTATGATTTTAGCATGATGGATACATTGATGATTACGCATAAAATGACAATCGATCAATTAGCTCCTTATGTAGGCTTAACCTCTGAAGAAATTGCCTTAAATAATCCTGCGCTAAAAACAAAAACGATTCCGGGTTCACCATATCCTTATCCACTGCGTTTACCTATGAAAGCAGTGGCAACTTTTTATGCCAATAAGGATGCACTCTATGCTTCGTTAGACCAAAAAGAAAGTCAGCAATTGGCCACCTTAGCTAAAAATGTTGATGCTGTTAACGCTTCAAAAACGAAAACAACAACAACTGCAGCAAAAACAACTGACGATAAATCAACAACTACAGCAACTAAAGAAATCACAAACCCGGATGAGCCTGTAATTGTTAGCTATACCGTAAAAAAAGGCGATAACCTTGGTTACATTTCCGATTGGTTCGATTGCACAGTTTCAGATATTAAAACATGGAATAAGCTAAGCTCTACTAAAATTGTTCCCGGACAAAAATTAAAAATTACCGTTCCGGCAAAACACGAAGAACAATATGCAACTATTAACGGCATGACCTTAGCCGAAAAACAAAAGATTACTGATATTCAACTCATCAGCTCAGCGCCTGCCGAGAAAAAAGAACCTAGCAGCGATGTAATCTATTACACTGTAAAACCGGGCGATACCCTTTGGGGAATTTCTCAAAAATATCCCGACAACAGTGTCGATAAAATTCGCGAACTCAACGGGCTATCTAAAAATGAAACTTTAAAAACCGGTACAAAAATTAAACTGGTTAACAAATAATTAATTTAAATACCATATTCCAAAAAGCTGCCCTCAAGGCAGCTTTTTTTATGCCTTCAAAAACCGACCAATATCTGTATAATTGTGACATTACACATAAACAAGCCCTGTAGGGGCGTCAGTATGGTAGCAAAATAACCGAACCATTCACCACACCCAGCCCTGTAGGGGCGGCAGTATGGTACAAAGCACATAACATCAACCTATTACCCTACCCCAATTTCACAAATTTCATAATCGTTACCAAAACCTCAATTCTATCCTAAAACTTTTGTCATATACCAAACTTGACTTTTTCTTCCACTGCCAACATTATTCTCAATTCACTTGACTAATTTTGAAGCACCAAACCTTTAAGAAATAAATACCTATGCGCAACAAAGTTTCCCTTTACATCATAATATTTTGCCTAACCTCAATACATAATTTAAACGCCCAAAACGCAGTTCATTTTAATAAGGCTGTAATCGATTCCGTTCTCGAAACCTTCGACCAAAGCACAAGACTTCCGGGATATGCATTATGCATCGTCCACAAAGGAGAGGTAATTTATACCGCCCAGCGAGGAAAAGCATCTATAATCGATAATATCAAAATAACCCAAGCTACACAATTCAACATCGGCTCACTAACTAAGCAATTTACAGGTGCAGCAATTTTATTACTTGCCGAATCCGGTAAATTATCGCTCAACGACGAAATTCATAAATATATTAGCGAATTACCTGACTATGGATATCCTATTACAATTCAACAATTATTAAATCATACATCAGGCATCAGAGACCACGTTGAACTGGCAACATTATTATCAGAAGAAAAAGATGAGTTAAACACTTTTGCTGAAATGTTAGCATGGCAAAAAAAGTATCCGAATTTAAATACGCCGCCCGGAACCTACTTCGCTTATTCGCACACCGGATATATGTTATTGGCATTAATTATTGAGCGCGTTTCGGGTATGAGCTATGCACAATATTTACAAACAAATATATTTACACCTCTTGGCATGCTCAACACCTATGTTGAAGAGGGTAAAAACAGTGTCTTACGAGATGGTTCAACACATTATGAACTAAACAACTCAAACAGCAAAGCAAAAAAAGCAGAAGCATATATAAGTCCGCTCGGCGCCAGCGGTATTATTTCCTCCAGTGCCGATTTAGCAAAGTGGGATAATAACTTTATTAAAAATAAGCTTGGTGGCGGCAGTAAAACACTCATCGCCAACATGGAGAAATCGGGCACATTAAACAATGGCTCAGATGTGCATTATAGCGCCGGCTTGCTTATTAAAACATATCGACACAAACCGATCGCCGAACACAGCGGTGGACAAGGTGAATACTTAAACTTATACCGTCGTTTTATTGATGAAGATCTTTCAATAATAGTTTGCATGAATTCATATCTTATTTCTCCATTCGAAATATGTGACGCTATTTCAAATAATATCATGGATTTTAAGTCGGTACATTGGTTAGTTCAAAAAAGTGCCGCCGATTCTGTTCTGCAAAAAATACAAGGCGTTTATGCCGCCGAAAATAATTTGGTGCGCTATGTTTACCGTGAAAAAGACAAGCTGTATATAGCTAGAATTTTTGATGAAGATACTACTGCATATACCTTAAATTACACAGGCACAACTGCTGATGGCGGATATGCATTTGTAGATACACTTGGATCATCAGTAGTATTTAAATTGTCGAATAGTAAAGTTATAGGATTGCAATGGGATGGAGGAACCTATTTTATTTGTGATAGATATTACATAAAAGAAAACACAGACACACCTCCAAATTTATACCGATTTGCAGGAAAATACTATTGCGAGGCACTTGATAAAAAAGTTCGCATTCAATACTTTTCAAAGAAAGATGAACTTACTATTCATCCTTTTCCATTTATCTCTTACAATTTAATTAGCAAAGGCGGTGGCATTTATGTGGTAGAAGACCAGCCCTATATTGTAAATTTTAATAAAAATGAATTTACTATTGGAAACGATTGGGTATTTAATATTAAATATACTAAAAAAGTAAAGCCGGAAAAAGTAAAAAAGGAAAGAAAGGGATTATTTAATTGGTTTAAATAGACAGTAAAATGTAATTAATGAAATATTATCTGCTTATTACATTATTTTGTCTCTCAATTAAATCATATTGTCAATTTGAAACAAATATTACTAGAAGTCAACTAGATTCCATAATATATAAAAATGATTTGCAATCTGACGTGCCCGGTGCTGCAGTTATTATAATTAAGAATGACACTATAATTTATCAAAACACTACCGGTTTTGCCAATCTTAAGCAACATAAACCTATTGCAATTCAAACGCAATTTAATATCGGTTCTGTAACCAAAATGTTCACAGCAACTGCAATTCTTTTATTGGAAGAATCGGGGCAGCTAAACCGTAACGATGATATCAGAAAATATATACCCGAAGCACCTATTACCGAAACTGTTGTTACCATTAACCATTTAATTAGTCATACCTCAGGCATTCGCACTCATTTTGAATTAGCACAATTTCTATTTAATTACAAGCATAAGTTAGCTTATTTTCCGGAAATGATGGAGTATATTAATAAATATAATGAACTCAGTTTCCAAGTTGGCGAAAACTTTGCTTATAGCAACACCGGCTATATGCTACTGGCAATGATTATAGAAAAAGTGAGTGGTATGTCGTATTCCGAATATGTTACCAAAAATATTTTCGACCCACTTGGTATGCAAAACACTTATGTTACCCACACTAAACTTAAATATCTAGCGGATGGAACCACAAGTTATCTTATAAAAAACAATGGAAAACCGAGACGCGCTCAAGGATATATCGATGCACTCGGTGCCACCGGAATTAACAGCACATTGTATGATATGTTTTTGTGGGATAATAATTTTAACCACAATATTTTAGGTAAAGGGAACAACGCATTAATCGAAAGCTTAACTTCATCATTTAAATTAAATTCAGGTGAATCTGTGCATTATGGATGCGGCATTATCATTAAAAATTATAGAGGCAAGACAGTACAAGAGCATTCGGGTGGATGGAGCGATTACCTTTTTCAATACCGCAGATTTCCGGATGAACATATTTCCATTCTGTCATGGAATAATGGCAGTAATTATTCGCCATTTATTACCGTTGATAAAGTAAGCGATGCAATATTGAATTTTAACGAAGCTAAATCTAACATTGATGTGCACCCTGCCTTTGATCAAAACAAACTCAGTGGCACCTACATCACCGAAAATAATTTCATACGTGAGGTTAAAGTTTTAAATGACACATTAGTATTACAACTTCCATTAAATCAAAGCCAAAGATATCATCCTTTAATATTTACAGGGCCTGTTAATGATTCCCTTATTTATTATATTGACACAGCAGGAAATTCCGTTCAATTTTTTAAATCCGGTGATACAATAACAGGATTTACTTGGGCCGGTGGCGAATACTTTGTTGCAGAACGTTTCTATACAAAAATAAATGATAGCTTCACCTTTGAGCCCAAAACCCTAGTAGGAAAATATTATTTAGAAAATCAAAACAACAAAATAAAAATTACGTATAAGGAACGCAAACAGTCGCTTTACTTGAGTCCATTCCCTTTTTATCATTTTAAAATAGAACATGTAGCGGGAAATGTTTTTCATTTAGCCTACTACGACTACTACATTCGGGTAGAGGAAGATGGTATTGTTTTAGGCGACGATTGGATTTTTAATCTGCATTTCCTCAAAAAATAATTTATCTGCCCAACAAAAATATGGCGGGTATTTTTTCCATTGCGGGCAAACCTTTTTTCCAGTCGCGTATCGGTTGTGTTTTTATGAATTGTTTTGTGCCTGTTAAATCTGATGCTATACAAAGTAAAGTTTCACTATGGCATGTATTTATTGTTTCTTGTAAGATAGCGTTATTGCGATAAGGTGTTTCAATAAATATTTGTGTTACTCCTTTGCGCGCATCGGCATCCATTTGCTGCAAATAATTTTTGCGCATGGGTTGCTTAACCGGTATATATCCATGAAAATGAAATTGTTGTCCATTTAACCCACTTCCCATTAAGGCTAATAAAATAGAGGATGGTCCAACTAATGGCATTACTTTAATTCCATTTTGATGACACAAATTAACCAAAACACTTCCCGGGTCTGCAACCGCCGGCACACCCGCTTCGCTCATTAATCCGCAATCAATTCCCTTTTTTAAATAATCAATGTATGTGGATACCACTGCCGGCTCAGTATGTTCGTTTAATGGCAGCATAACTGTGGTATCAAATGATGCAGTAAATCCCGATTTGCGCAAATAGCGCCTTGCCGTTTTTTCTTGTTCTACAAAAAAAACAGTAAGCCTACTTGTAATATCATGCACATACTGTGGAATTACATGTAGCGCATCGTCGCTTAATATTGTTGGAATCAAATAAAGTTTTCCGTTCATATAATTATTATTTCATATTGAAGCATAGCTTTACATCGAATATATTTGCGCAGCCCTTTGTTTCAAGTAGCAAAATTGAATGAATAATCTGATATTAAAAAAAAGCTTTTACACCCAAGGCGATACAATTGGTATTGCTAAAGCATTATTAGGTAAAAAGCTTGTTACTGCATTTAATGGCAAAACCACAGCCGGTATCATTTGCGAAACCGAGGCCTATTGCGGAAAAGACGACAGAGGCTGCCATGCTTACAAAGGCCGATTTACCGAACGCACAAAAGTAATGTATCAGGAAGGCGGCGTAAGTTATGTTTACCTTTGTTATGGGGTGCATTACTTATTTAACATAGTTACGCATGTAGAAGGCGAGCCGCATGCTATTTTAATTCGTGCCATTGAACCCATTGAAGGAATAGAAACAATGCTTAAACGGAGAAATATTCAGCAATATACTCAAGGGCTGGGCGCAGGCCCGGGACTGGCAGCTCAATGCCTCGGACTAACAACAAAACACAACGGAATTTCGTTAATTGGGGATAAAATACAGATTTGCGATGCCAACCCTATTAACCCGGAAAATATTATTGCATCACCTCGCGTGGGCATGAATTTCGAAGGACCGTTTAAATTAATTCCCTGGCGCTTTCGTATTTTAAATTCACCATTTACCAGTAAAGCAAAATAATTTGCGTATCAATAAAAATACTACTATTGTTTTATTGCGAACTACTGAGTGGAAATTAGTTTTTAAACCACTTGGTTATCATAAATTATTACTGGCAATTTTTGGTTACCTGCTTGGTGGAACAAATGGTTTTTTTGCCGGATTAGTTATAGGATTGTTTTTCGATTGCGAATTATTAGTAAAACAAAAACCGCATAAAGCTGCCGACAACCGACTGAGTTATTTAATGTTGGGCGCTTTTATTTTGCAGGTAAGCGAATTAGGCAACCGCATCACACAAACTACTTTGCACCATCGAATTGTAAAACAATTTGGTGAAGCCTATGCCGAAAAACGATTTACATTTTTCAATGAATTACTGCGGCAACGCATTCAGGTAGAAGCTATTTGCGACCAAATTAAAGCACATGCTTCCGAAAAAGAAAAAAGAGATGTTATTCATTTTTTATTTGCCCTTTCCAATCACCCTTCTGCAAATAAGGATAAATTACATCATGGTATAAATTATATTGCAATGCGTATCGATTTACCTTACGAAGAAGTAAAAAAAATATTCGATACATTTAAATCACAAACCAATAATACATCTGCCAACAAACCAAATTATGCGCCGCCAAATGCAACCGACATCTATGCTGTGTTTAACCTAAAATCTACCTGTTCCGAAAAAGAATTAAAATCTGCATACTATAAACTGGCAAAAAAATATCATCCCGATTCAAAACCAACAGCCACAATAACCGAACAAAAAGCAATGCAAGAAAAATTTAGAAAAATTGTTGAAGCCTACGAAGAAATTAAACACCGAAGAAATTGGAATTAGTTTACTCAGGTAAACACAATAAATTATTTAAAATTAATTGCATAAAAAAACCCCCAGCTTAGTCGGGAGACTTCACCGGGGGATCCCCATGAAAACACAAAATTTCTGTCTTCAGTAAGACAATATCTTAATTACTGCGCAAGATACGCTTTTAACGCTTTATTTCTAGTGCTGGAACGCAATTTATTTATTGCGTTATCTTTTATTTGACGAACACGTTCACGCGTTAAGCCGAACTCTTCCCCAATATCTTCCAATGTCATCGCATATGGAACACCAATTCCAAAGAAAAGTTTAATTACATCGCGCTCTCTTTCAGTTAGTGTTGCTAAAGTGCGTTCAGTTTCTACTTTCAATGAGTGACTGTAGTCTAATTTCTCGTCGGTGCGCTCTGTATCGCGATTTTCCAAAACGTCTAATAAACTGCTGTTCTCACCATCGTCAAATGGCGCATCAACAGATACGTGTCGACTGGAAACACTTAAGGTATTTTTAATTTCTTCGGGAGCCAATTCCAAAACTTCGGCCAACTCATCTGATGTTGGCTCACGTTCAAATTTTTGCTCCAATTCAGAAAAAGCGCGGTTAATTTTACTTAATGAACCAACTTTATTCAATGGCAAACGCACCAAACGGCTTTGTTCTGCCAATGCCTGCATAATGCTTTGACGAATCCACCAAACTGCATAAGAAATAAATTTGAAACCTTTAGTTTCATCAAATTTTTGCGCCGCTTTAACTAAACCAACGTTGCCTTCATTAATTAAATCGTTCAACGACAAACCGTTGTGCTGATATTGTTTCGCAACAGAAACCACAAAACGAAGATTCGCTTTCACCAATTTCTCCAAAGCAAGCTGATCGCCTTGCTTAATTTTCTGCGCAAGAGTAACTTCCTCTTCTGCAGTAACAAGGTCTACCTTACCTATTTCCTGTAAATATTTCTCTAACGACTCGCTCTCGCGGTTAGTGATGGATTTCGTAATTTTTAGCTGACGCATAGCTTAATTAACCTATTTAATAATCTGATGAACTGAATGTCCGTTAAATTAGAACGGTATGCTAGTTAAAAAGTTTCGCCCAAACCCAATTATTTTAAAACGAGCCGGGGTGCAAATTTACATAGATTTTAGGTACAAATCAATAGCCTAAACAATTTTCATTAACGCAACCCCAATTTATAAGCTACTTGAACAACTATTTGGCTATTACCTTATCTCCTCAAACGACTTCCATGGCAACTTGCATATATAAATCATAACATACATACCTTCATTTCTGTTCCATCAAACCAAAATCATTGTCGAAAACCTCAATCAAGCGTATATTTGGACTACCATGCGACAATTTCTTGTGATTTATCTGCTTTTAAGCGGCTTAACTGCCTTCCCACAAGCTTTTTATGGAGCTCCGGGATGGGAACAGCATGGTGAACTAACTTATACCGCTTTCGGCTGGAGCATGAGCAACGCCGGCGATGTGAATGGCGATGGCTTTGATGACTTGATTGTTTCTGCAATTGATTACAGTTTCCCCGAAGCTACAAACGGCGAAGAAGGTAAATTATACTTGTTTTACGGCGGAGCCGATGGCCTTGAAACCGAACCCGCATGGACATTTGAATCAAATAACGATAGCTCCGTTTTAGGGTTTAGCACATCGGGAGGCGACCTCAATGGCGACGGATTTAGCGATGTGGTAGCAGGGTGTTTGCAATGGACCGGCGAAGAATATAATGAAGGAAGAATTTACCTCTGGTATGGTTCCGCAACCGGTTTAAATCCCGGCGAACCCGACTGGAGCCTCGATTTTGATCAAGTTTTTGCGCTTCTGGGAAGCGGTGTGGCACTTGATGGAGATATAAATAACGACGGATATAACGATTTATTCCTGTCGGCAAAAATGTGGGACGAGCCTGAAATTGAAGAAGGTAAAACCTGGCTTTATTGGGGTAGCCCCGATGGTCCGGTAGAATCAGGATGGAGTTGGCAGCCGAATCAAGCCGGTGCCATTTCAGGTTTTCCGGTTAATTATGCAGGCGATGTTAATGGCGATGGGTTTGATGATGTGGTAATTGGGGCCAATCAATACGATTTTGATGAAATTGATGATGGACTAGCAGTTTCCTTTTACGGCAGTGCAGCAGGCCTAAATACCGAACCCGATTGGATGGTTAGCAGCGGACAAAAAAAATGCAATTTCGGACATTGGGTTGATGGCGCAGGCGATGTTAATGGTGATGGTTATGATGATGTTGTAGTTGCAGCACTTCTTTATGAAAGTGACTCCATCGACAAAAATGAAGGTCGCATTTTTGTCTACCATGGTTCACCAACCGGATTGCAAACGGAAGTAAATTGGTATGGTGAATTAAATCAATTAGATGCACAATTCGGATACAGCTGCGCAGGTGCCGGCGATATTAATAACGATGGCTACGACGATGTAATTGGCGGAGCAAAATATTGGGATAATGGTCAAGAAAATGAAGGCGGCGCTTTTGTTTGGTTCGGCAGTGCAGATGGCTTAGAACTTGATTATTGTTTTTCGGCAGAAGGTAATCAAAATGAAGGTTATTTTGGAAGACATGTAGGTGGCGATGCCGATTTTAATAATGATGGATATGCTGATTTTATGATTGGCGCCTATCGGTATACCGAAATTTTAGAAGCCGATGGAAAAGGATTTGCTTATTATGGTGCACCACGACCTGCCGATTTTCATTTTGAACAAGATACTTTTTGTATTGAAACAATTAATCCAATTCCTATTATTGACGGAATTTCAGGAGGCGTTTTTTCAGGTGATGTAATTTTTGAAAATATTAGTACCGGTGAAATTAATTTAATTGCAACAGGAAGCGGCGGACCATACAATATAAATTATACTGTTGATGGCTATTGTTCAGTTAGTAAAAAAATATGGATTCAAGATGGAAATACTATTTCCTTATTTAATTATACTAACGATTCGATTTGTCAGAGTGCAGGTGAATTAATTCCCGAAGTAACTATTCCTTCCGTTGGTGAATTTTATTCAGACGATATTATTGTTGATGTAAGCACCGGAACAATTAATACCATTTCGGCAGACACCGGTTGGCATATAATTTATTATTCGGGAACAACCATAAATGGATGTAGTTTTTTAGATACCCTATCCATTTATATTCAAGGCAATCCAATTGTTACTTTGGCAAATGATACTTTTTGCATTGATCTTTTAGAAACAACTTGCATAGTAAATATTCCGGGAGGAATTTTTACTTCAATTGATGCAACTATTAATGAAACCACCGGCGCCATAGACCTTGCTGCAACGGGCATAGGCGGCCCATACCATATAAGTTATATCCTTAATAATTTATGCGCTCCCGCTGAAATATCTTTTTATATAGATGAACCAAATAATGCATTAGCCTCTTTCAATTACCCTGAAGATAGTATGTGTTTTTTTGACCCGTTTCCATCTCCCATAATTACAGGAATAACCGGTGGATTATTTTCTTCATCCACCGCTACAATTAATCCTGTTTCCGGAGAAATTGATATTTTTTCCAGCGGAATAGGTGAACATATTATTCACTACAATGTAATTTCTACTTCAGGTTGTGAATTAAATTTTACTGATACTATTTTTATTTTCTATCTGCCAATTTCCTCATTTTACTATTTTTATTCCACATACTTAATTGGTGAGCCTAATCCAACACCAATTTTTATAGGTGAACCGGGAACTATTACTTCAACACCCGACGGATTAGTTTTTACTGACTTGATAGGAACCATCGATTTAATTAATTCAGATACCGGTCTATATACTATTACCAATTATGCTGAAAACGGACCATGCGATTCAGTTTATATCGTTATGGTAAATATACAAAATCCTTGCATTGCTCCGGAGACATTTTATTTAAGCAACGTTAGTGATACAACTGCAACATTTGTCTGGGCAGATTTTAATTATGAAGTTGCCTATTTTATTTCTATAATTATTGATGGTGATACATTTACTTATTATACAACTGATACTACATTTACTTTTACGGATTTAGATTTGCAAACAGCATACGTAGTTTTTTTAACAGTAAATTGCACCGACCACTCTTCCTCAACAAGCAGTAATATTGAGTTCATGACTACAGCAATTTATAACGCTGTTTTTTTGGCAAATTCACTCACCATTTTTCCTAATCCTGCCACTAATTATTTTAATATTAAATCTGCACTGCTTAATACAAAATGCAACGTTACTTTGTATACACTTGATGGAAGTAAAATAAGCAATATTGTAGTTGAAAAGCCAAATGGCACCTTTACTTTTTATATAAATAATATACCTTCCGGACTTTATTATTTAGAATTAAGCAATAATTCGTTTGCTGCAAGCAAAGCAATAATTATCGAATAACTTTAAAAAGTTACTCAATATATTATTTCCGAATAAGTAACTATTTGTTTATCTTTTATCACTTAATTTATTCTTCAACATTCTATCTCAAAATAGCTATCTCAAATTATCCTCAACCTAACCTAACTTGGTTTTGAAGCAGAATTTCATAAAAAAAAAGCAATGAAATTTGGAATTTCATTTTTTTGTTGTTTAAATTTGTTTAGTAGTTGAAAGCCAAAACTATGACTTAAAGCAATATTTCCTCAAAATGCTAATTTGGTATTAAAATTATTTTCTAACAATCAAACACACTATTTATGCTGAAAAATTACGCACAAAAACACCTGAAACAGCTATCGGATTTCGTTTCGGGTAGTAAAAAGTATACAAGTGCAATATTAATTGCGCTAATGCTTACTTCCTCGTTGGTTGGGCAAACATTAGTTAATGTATTACCTAATAACAACTCCACCTCCGGAAAC
>JANMLV010000243.1:0-3400 GCA_031372705.1 Bacteroidota bacterium
CCAGCGTAACGCCAATTCCTTTGGAGTTATATTCATTGCAGGGGCCTTTATTGCGGACCAGTATTCTGTATTAAAAACTTCAAAAAAAGATCCGATTAATTCACTTGCTGATTTATATTGAAGGCCATCAACTAAATACAAGTGCTCGTCCGGAAAAAACCTTATTCTACCATCGCGATCGTGATAATTCGTTTTAGCTAATAAACCTAGGGATAAATTTTCTGGAAGCTTAATGGGTGTTGAAACTACTAAATCTTCAATTTTTTGTTCATCCTCATCAAGTTCCCAATATGCTGAGTCTTCTTCATCCATAATCACTTCACCAAATTCATGATTTAGATATTTTTCACGATATTTTTCACGAGCCCAACTTTGTGCTTGCAAAACATCCCATTGTTTTTCATTTGGAACTTCATGAGAATTTAAACCAACTGTTTGAACGGTCAAATTGTGAATTACTGTTTTAATTAATTCAACACAATCCATCGGATTTTGATGAATTTGTTTTTCAGTAAATCTCATAACCAGCCAACCCCGGTCTAGGAAAAATTGGTCTCGAATTTCATCCTCACCTAATATATGAAGTGGTTTCCTTGACAAGCCAGCATATGGTTCATCTATTTCAATGTCCATGAACAACCGAACATTATCTTTTATAAATTCAATAACAATATCCGGCTCATAAGGTCTATTTACTGAATTTGTTCGCAAAATTGAGTTGCCGTATACCTTATATGTTCCTGTAAATTCACTTTGTAATAAATGCTCAAAATATTCTTCCTTATAACCGCGTAATTGGGATTTACCTTCTTTGGGGATTCGTATAGGGATTGACGACTCAGGAAATTTTACAACGGGATAATGCCAAGGATTTGTTTGATAATAAGGATTTGCGCCCATTTCAGGAGTTAAACTAACATCAGCATTTATTTCCTTCGATGTATTTTTAGCTTTTAGTGCTGGAGTTTCTTTAAGCAAAGGGCCTTCAATTTCAATTTCTTCATTATTTAACCAATTAATTTTTGATACTAATAATTCGGGCTTCGGATTTTTAGTTAAAGTTTTTTCTTGGACTGAGTCTAGGCCATTTTCGTCGAAAGAATATTCTTGGAAAATATTGTTTGTAAGTTTTATATGGGGGTTATAAGTTTGATTTTTAAACTCTCCATTTTTGGCTCTAATTTTGTTAATGAGTTTTTCATATTTTAAATTTTCATCATCAGTCTGAGTATGCTCAACAATTTGTAGTTTGTTTTTGCGGAGGCGTTTATTCCATTTCTGCAATAGCATTATCGCAATGAAGCAGAGTAAAACCTGTATAGCAACACTGCAAATGATTAAGATAATTAGATTCATAATAATTTAATTCATAAATATCGTTCATTTATTAATAAAAACAAATCATGTAGGTCATCAATCAACTCGATTTCACTAGTCCCAACAATATAATCAGGCATTTTATTTTCATCTACCCTTTCTTTCAAAAGTGATATTTGATAATAAAATTTATCAGATTCAAATAAACGATCAACTAAATCTGTTTCGTCACCATAAGCGTAAACATCTTCAATAAAATCATAATACCAATGAAATATGGTTTTTCCATGTTTGTAAAATGCCTGGATTATAATTTTGCGATATCGATCTTTTAGATATTCTAAATAAGTTTTAACATCATTTATAACTAAATCTTCCGGTATATAACACCCTAATATTTGTATATCCTCCTCCGCCGGCATCCAAATTGGATTGTAGAATAATTTTTTACCCTCTAAAAAGTCTTCTAGGTTATCCTGTTCAGCTTTTAAATAGTCGGTGGAGGCGGTATTAATTATTGCTTTTTGAATAAATAATGATAATACTTCTCGGTCGATAAAGTCGCCGGCGGCTTCATCCCAATCATCATCGGCCAATTGCATTAGGGAATTCACTTCCTCTGCAGGGCTATTTTCTATGTGAGCTTCAATCGTCGCTTCAATATAATTCCAAGCAATGTCCGGAAAGTGCCAGCCATCTTCGTTGTCCTCCATCCACTTTCCAATCATTACCCAATCACTATATTCACCGTTAATATCAATGTATGTTGATGCTTCGAGTTCGGATTTTATGCGGTCTATTATATCCATAGTTGCCTTAGGTGGATTACTTCTTTTTGTTAAAATTTATTTAAACCCGCCAACTTGCGCGCTGATTACATAGGTGAATAACAAATATCCTACTACCAGGGAGATTATAAATACGCTCACATAGAGTTTGAACAGATATAGAATACGCTTTAATTGTTCTTTAATATTATGGTTGTTAATTATTAAAGGAACGAACTCCGCTCTTTTTGCATCCCTCAATTGTGTTTGGTAGCTAACCAAAATTATACAAATTATACAAGATAAATAGTGTATAAAGGCGTATTGTAAATTTACCTGCTTCGATACAAGCGAACATCCTAAGCCGAAAATTATTAATTCAAGAATTTCAAATTTCGAAGTAGCCCGATTCATTATTCGTTCCATGACATTTTGAAGGATAACCCAGGTAAGAATCACAAAAATTACAAACCACATATATGAAAATTGAATGCTACCTAGAATTATGCCCACAATTAGAACAACGATTGCTGTAAAAGTAAGTAAGCTAAAACCGAGAGAGTTTTTTCTTAGTGATACGTTGGCCGTCCAATTAATTAATAACAAAAGAGTAGATAAAACGTATTCCATGTATGTTTTTAATTGATTTATTAATAATATTTAAAAACAAAACCCAGTTCATCTCCTAGGTTCTTATAATACTTTTTCATTGCTGAAGATATCTTTCTCACGTCATGAGCCTTTTGACATTGCTGAAAATAAACTAAATCGTATGCAGTGCTTTTCACAAAATCTATATCCTTTTTATATCCAGAAATGGCCAGCGCGTTTGTTACTTTAAGAAACCTTCGAAGCGCCCATCCATCCACGTCAAGTGTACTACAAAAGCCTAAATGTATAATTTTACCGTTGGCCCTATTACCAATAATTTCAGCCAAATCGTCAAGTGAGATTCCTTTTTTTCTTTTTTCAATAAATATATTATTTGATTCCCCATGAAATGCGAGGTAAAGAATTGAATAGTGAGCATATCTAGCTTGAAAGCTGTCATTTACAAGTTGTTGAAATGCAGGTAAATTGGGGCATTGCCTAATTACTGTTTTAACATTTTCTATAACCTCTAAAAATTCTAGCGCTTTTAAGACACTGGTTTTTACTCTATAATCATTTGTCCATGTGCCTTCAATACAAAATACACCTTTTTCTTTTTTAAAGGAACGATAGTTTCGAATTTTCATATTTAGAATTTAATTAATTTAAAATATTACTTTAATAGCGAAGTTTTATTTCTGTTTTTGTAGCTTTTATTAGTAATA
>JANMLV010000246.1:0-14294 GCA_031372705.1 Bacteroidota bacterium
ATTGTAGATTATATGCGTCGTCAGCACAATTTGCTTATTGGCGAAAGAACTGCAGAAGCCATCAAAATCAATGTTGGTTCAGCTTTAACCGAATTAGACGAAGCCCCGGAAGATTATCAAGTAAGTGGTCGCGACCTAATGACCGGTATTCCGAAGCAATTAGTTGTTACTTATTCAGAAATTGCACATTCGCTAGATAAATCAATATCGAAAATAGAAGAAGCCATTTTAAAGGCTTTAGAAACAACTCCTCCCGAGCTTGCGAGCGATATTCAGCGCAATGGCATCTACCTAACAGGCGGTGGTGCTTTGTTGCGAGGACTAGATAAACGTATCAGCCTTAAGACAAAACTTATGGTTCACGTTGCCGACGACCCTTTAAAGGCAGTTGTTCGCGGAACCGGAATTGCACTTAAGAACAGGGAACAATATGCAGCTTTGCTAATGAGTTAATACTTTTGATGCGTAATGCGTAGTTTCTTTTTATTCATCATCCGCCATTATGCAGTATTTTTATTTATGCTGTTAGAATTAATAGCATTGTACTTTGTATTTACCTACAATAATTTTCACAATACCTATTTTATCAATTCTGCAAATGCCGCTACAGGCAATGTATTGAATACCTATGGTAATTTTCAGGAGTATTTTACACTCCGTCAAGTTAACGATAGTTTGATGAAAGAAAATGCACAAATCAGGGAGCAATTGCTATTGTCTGATTTGCCTGATACAAACGATATAATAGTAGCCGACACCCTTGGCAAACCGCTTTACAGCTATATTCCCGCAGAAGTTGTTGGAAACTCGTTCACAGAGCCTAATAATTACATCACCCTAAATAAAGGTAGTGTTGATGGTATAAAAGAAAACATGGGTGTTATTACATCAAGTGGCATTGTTGGCAGAGTAGTAAAGGTTTCACCCAATTTCAGTGTAGTTATGAGTGCTTTGCATAGCCAGTTTGTAAGTCGCGTAGCGGTAAAAAAGAACAATGCCCAAGGCAGATTAACATGGACAGGCAAATATGCAACACATATAAACGTAATACAAGTGTCGGAGCCGGGGCAAATAGTTAAAGGCGATAGCGTTATTACCACTAAAATATCGCCAATGTTTCCTCCTGATATAATGGTTGGAACTATTGAAGATTATGGCAAAGACCCGGGAAGTAATTATTATACCTTAAATGTAAAATTGTCAACTAATTTCAGTGCGTTAAAATTTGTTTATGTTGTAAATGAACTTATGCAAACCGAACGAGAGGCACTTGAAAAACAAGTAACTGATGCAGGCAATTAATTGGATATTGAGATTTGTGGGACTAATCTTTTTGATTATGTTTCAAGTGCTTGTGCTGAATAAGCTCAATGTGAGCACTTATGTGCACCCTTACGTTTATCCAATGTTCATCATATTATTACCATTTGAAACACCGCGATGGGTAATTTTGCCACTTGCATTTTTTGTCGGTTTTACAATCGACATGTTCAATAATACGGCAGGAATGCATGCAGCAGCGTGTGTATTTATTGCCTATTCGAGACCTTGGCTGATTAAAGCATACACGCCGCTTACAGGATACGAAAGCGTTTCAGCGCCATCTCTTTCTGAATTGGGTGTTGTTTGGTTTGCGTTGTTTACACTCACGGTAATATTTATTCATCACTCTATTTACTATTTATTGCAAGTATTTTGGATGAACGATTTAGGTTATTTGTTAGTTAAAATTTTATTGAGCACACTGGTTTCAACTATACTTATTGTAATTTTTGCTTTCCTTTTTGCTAAGCGGAAGTCAGTGCGTTAAATATTTATTCGCAAGACACGCGCAAATTGTAAAAACATTTTAGAACTTTGTAGAGATTAATTTCTTCAAGCATTTCAGGCGTTATTTATGGCTATTATTGACAATGTAAAATCACGCAGTTATATCATTCAGGGAGTGATTGTAGCCATTTTTGTCGTTTTTTTTATCCGTTTATTTTATCTCCAGATAATTGACGATACCTATAAACAAATTGCCGATGACCGGGGAATTAGAAAAGAACAAGTGGATCCTGACAGAGGACAAATTTTCGATCGCAAGGGCCGACTTATAGTTTATAATGAGCCGAGTTACAAGTTAATGGTGGTGCCTTCGCAGGTGATAGATATTGATACTGTTCGGTTTTGTGAAATACTTGGCGTAGACAAACCTTTTTTCATTAAAAAGATGAAAGAAGCGAAAAATTTCTCACGTGTTCGGGAAAGTGTTTTTCTTTCGCAGATGTCGGCAGAGGAATTCGGGAGTATTGAAGAATATTTATATGAATTTAAGGGATTTTATGCTGCTTTAAGCCCGGTCAGAAAATATACATATCCGGCAGCTGCGCATTTATTGGGGTATGTTGCAGAAGTGGATTCGAATGACATTAAAAAATCAGTCGGGTATTATCGAAATGCAGATGTAATTGGCAAAAGCGGTGTTGAAAAAAGTTATGAGAAGCTGCTAAGAGGTGAAAAAGGCTATAGAAATATTGTAATCGACCGTTTTGGTCGTGAAGTTGGATTGCTAAATAACGGTAGTGAGGATATTGCGCCGGTGGCAGGTAAAAATTTAACCTTAACTATTGATATCGAGCTACAAGCTTATGCTGAAAAATTGCTTGCAAATAAGCGTGGTGCATTAGTTGCCATTGAACCTTCTACAGGTGAAATTTTAGCATTAGTAAGTACGCCGGCTTATGATCCAAACATGTTAGTAGGTAGTGCTCGCAATAAAAATTTTGCAAAACTCGCTTTAAATAAAGAAAATCCGCTGAACAATCGTGCGCTAAGTGGCTATTATCCGCCAGGCTCTACATTTAAACCTGTAATGGCGGCTTTAGGAATGGATGTAGGCTCGTTAACCGCCGATCAGGGTTACAATTGCCCGGGCGGTTATGTAATGAGCGGGCATAAAGTAGACTGTCATAACCATCCATATGCATCAAATGTTGAATTAGGCATTGGGCATTCATGCAATGCTTACTTCTGTTATACTTTTAAATATTTTATGGAAGCACACAACACTCCTGTTGAGGGTATGCAAGATTTTAACGATAAATTAGCTATGTGGGGGATTGGAACAAAAACAGGAATTGACATTCCTAATGAGCGCAACGGCAACGTTCCGGATCCTGAAGATTACGATAAAGTTTATGGCAAAGGCAGATGGAAAGCATCAAATTGTGTTACACTTGGAATTGGTCAAGATAAATTAATTGTTACACCATTACAATCTGCAAACTCAATGGCGATTATTGCCAATGGGGGTTACTTTTATACACCACACGTTTTAAAATATGCTGAAGATGCTGATACGGTATTAAACAAATTTCTTGTGAGAAGAGAAACGGGCATTTCAGATAGCATATTTCCCTATATACAGCACGGAATGGCCGGAGCCGTAAATTATGGAACGGCAAGAATTGCGCAAATTGATTCAGTTCAAGTTTGCGGTAAAACTGGAACTGCCGAAAATCCGCACGGAAAAAGTCATAGTTGGTTCAGTTGTTTTGCACCCGAAAAAAATCCACAAATTGCTGTTGCCATAATTGTAGAAAATGGTGGTTGGGGAGCTACTTATGCTGCACCTATTGCCAGTTTAATTACAGAAATGTACATCAACGGAAAAATAAGTGAAAAAAGAAAAGCATTAGAACAGCGCATGATGGATGCTGTTTTGATAGACGTTCCTCAACCAAAACCCGAAGTGCCTGCCGATAGTGCAAAACAAGTGCAACAAGTTCAAGCAGCATTGTTACCGAAAAAGCAATGAGAGAAAAAAGTTCTATAATGCAGAATGTAGATCAACTCGCCATCGGGTTGTATTTTGCATTATTGGTAATTGGTTTGTTAACTGTTTTCGCTGTGAGTTATGATCCTGACACTAGTCGGTTTTTTAATTTCTCGCAAACACATGGCAAACAAATGGTATGGATGTTTATTTCTTTAATTGTCGGTTTTAGTATTCTCACTTTTGATTCTACCTTCTTTACAAAATTTGCCATTATTTTATATGCAGTAACAATCGGCATTTTCATATTGACCTTCCTAGTTGCGGTGGATATAAATGGTGCACGCAGTTGGCTTCAGGTGGGTTCGTTTCAGTTTCAACCGGCAGAATTCGGAAAAACAACAACAGCATTAATGTTGGCGAAGTATTTAAGTATAATAACCGGTCAGGCACGTTCGTTTAAAAATAAAATGATTGCCTATTTAATCATCGGCGTGCCAATGGGGATAATTGTTTTACAAAGTGATGTTGGTTCTGCGTTAGTTTATGGCAGCCTAGTTTTTGTTATCTATAGAGAAGGATTTCCTGTTTACGAAGTTTTATTCGTTTTGTTTATCGGACTTTGTTTTGTGTTCTCAATGATATTTGGAGGCGATCCGGTTGCGGTTTTTTTATCAATTACAATTTGGGTATGGGTTATCTTCAATTCATTTAAACTAATTAGAAAAGAGAAAATTAAAGGCATAATTTTTCTAGTCTTATTTTCAACCGGTATTTTATTGTTTCTATTAGGTGGTGAACTACTTACGTTGAATATGATTGCGGTAGTTACAGGATTGCTAATTTTTATTTTTGCTGCATATTATATCGTTCGTAAACTAAAATATTTTAAAATTTGGTGGCCGGTATTGATTTACATTGCTTTACTGGGTTTTGTAATTTTTGGAGTTGAGTATATCACAACCTCACTCTTAGAAGATTACCAAGTTCAACGAATAGAAACCTTATTGGGCATTTCAGACGATGCTGATGCAGAATACAATGTAACACAAAGCAAAATGACAATTGGCTCAGGTGGTGTTATTGGAAAAGGCTATTTGAATGGCACCCTAACACAATCGGAGCAAGTGCCGGAGCAAAGCACTGATTTTATTTTCTGCACAATTGGCGAAGAATTCGGGTTTTTAGGAACGTTTATCTTCCTACTGGTTTACTTGTTATTTATTTTGCGCATTATTTTTATCGCGGAACGGCAACGATCACCATTTTCTCGAGTTTATGCTTATTGTGTAGCAAGTTTCTTCTTTTTACAAATTATGATAAATGTGGGAATGACAATTGGTTTAATCCCGGTAATTGGTATTCCGCTGCCGTTTATTTCTTACGGAGGATCATCTGTACTCGCCTTTTCAATTTTAGTATTTATTTTACTTCGTATTGATGCAGATAGGTTACTGATTTTACGATAATAAAATCCTGTTACTTATAAAAAAGCCATTTAAATACCTCGCTCACTTTTATTTTTTTGCCATACATTAAAATTCCGGTTCGATAAATTTTGCCGGCTAAAAAAGTAGTAAAAATAAACCCTGCAAATAAAAACACCACCGACAAGGCAATTTGCCAAGCCGGCACGCCGAAGGGAATAAGCGCAGGCATTACTATTGGCGACGAAAATGGAATAATAGAAGCCCAAAATGCCAATGGTGTATGCGGTTGTTGCACAACAGCCATCATGATGAAAATGGAAATTAAAATCAACATCGTTACAGGCATTGCAAACATTTGAACATCAGTTTCTTCATCACCGGCCAGTGAACCGATTGCCGCAAATAAGGCTGCATACAAAAAGTATCCGCCAATAAAATAAACCAAAAACATGAGTAAGTAAAAACCAATTGGATGTGCACTTAAGCTTTCCATTGTTTGTGCTATTACACTTAAATCAGCTTCCCCACCGGCTGCTGCGGTAGATTGCTGCAATTCGGAAAGTTGCGTCCCGAAAATTGCCGCAACAATTATATTTAACACGACAACTAAAAATCCCCATGCCATAAATTGTGTGATACCAACCAACCCAATTCCAACAATTTTACCCATCATTAATTGAAATGGTTTTACACTGCTGATAATTACCTCAATAATTCGCGATGATTTTTCTTCCATTACTCCGCGCATTACCATTGTTCCATAAATAAGCAAAACGATATAAATAATAAACCCCATTCCATATCCAAAAACACTTGCTAACACGGCATCTCCTTCTTTTTGGTTTTCACCGGATGTAACCTTATCATCAATTTTTACTTTGGGTCGAAGCTTTAAAAGCACTTGCTTATCGAGGTTCTGGTTTTCTAAATTTATAGCTTCTAATTTATCGGCAATAATATTTTCAAGATAAATTCTGGTTGTTAAGCTAATTTGCGCTTCACTAAATATTTCTATCCCGTATGGCGCATCAGGTTTCATATCAGGTATATACAATAAGGCATCATAACCATTATCGAGTGTACTGTAATTTCCTTTCAACTGTTCAATTGGTAGATTATTATATTTAAAAGTAAAATACAATCCGGCTGTATCGGGCAAGGCGGTGAACAATCTACTTTCGTCCTTTACTAATATTTTTTGATCATCTTTATTTGCTGAAGCAATTAATACAGGAAGTATACTAATCAGCAAAAAAAATATAGGCCCTAATAAAGTAAAAAAGATAAATGATTTCTTGCGAACACGTGTTATATACTCGCGTTGTATAATTAGGAGTGTTTTATTCATTTTGTGCCTTGTTTACAAGGTTAATAAAAATATTATTTAAGGTTGGCAATATTTCATAATATGCCGTTATGGTATTACCCTTACTAATTAAGTAATGCAGCAACTCATTGTTATATTGCGGTTGCTTTAATTTAAGCTCAATTGTATTTCCGGATTTATTTACAACTTCGAAAAGTTGATTTTCATCAATAACAGGCAGGTTGTTGAATGCCACTTTATATAAATGCTCTTTATGTTTTTGTTTTATCTCAGCAACATCTCCATTTAGAATTAGCTTGCCTTTGTTAATGAGTGCGATTGTGTTACATATTTCTTCCACCTGCTCCATTCTATGTGTAGAAAAAATGATAGTGGTTCCTTGCTGATGCAGTTGGTAAATTTCATTTTTAATTAGTTCAGCATTAACCGGGTCAAGCCCCGAAAAAGGCTCGTCTAAAATTAATAATTTAGGTTGATGAATAACTGTAGCAATAAATTGTGCCTTTTGTTGCATTCCTTTTGACAAGTCTTCCAGTTTTTTATTCCACCAATCGGAGGCACCTAATTTGTTGAGCCAAAATTCAGATTGTTCTTTTGCCTTTATTTTTGACAAGCCCTTTAGCTGCCCGAGGTAAATGAGGTGTTCGCCAACTTTCATTTTTTTATACATCCCTTTTTCTTCAGGCATATATCCTATATTGGCATAGTGCTGCTCCTTAATGTTTTGTCCGTCAAAAATGATTTCACCGCTGTCGGCAGCGAAAATTTTAGTAATTATTCTAATTAAGGTGGTTTTTCCTGCCCCATTTGGTCCAAGCAACCCAAAAATGGTGTTCTCAGGTATACTGAAACTAATGTCGTCAAGCGCCTGAACATCTGAGAATCGTTTGCTTACGCTTGAAAATTTCATGATGTCGTTCATGTTGCAAATTTAAATTTAAATTTGTCGGGGAAACTACCTTATATGGATACTTATCATATTGGCTCAAAGCCACTTACAATTGCTCTAGTTGATGAAATCATCAAAAACAAGGTAAAATTGGCGCTTCACGAAGATTCAAGAGCTAAAATTCAAACTTGCAGAACATACCTCGACAAGAAGATTGCGGAAAGCGAACTGGCAGTTTATGGTGTTAATACGGGATTTGGGAGCTTATGTAAGGTGAAAATATCTGATAATGACCTCGAGCAATTACAATACAATTTGATTAGAAGCCATGCCAGCGGTGTTGGCCCGGTAATTCCACAAGTAATTACAAAGATTTTACTCCTCCTAAAAATTCAAAGTTTGAGCTATGGCAATTCGGGAGTAAGTGTTGAAACAGTATGGCGATTAATAGATTTTTACAATCTTGATATATTACCTGTTATTTATGAGCAAGGCTCATTAGGTGCCAGCGGCGATTTATGTCCATTGTCGCACATGAGTTTGGCTTTAATTGGTGAAGGCAGTGTGATATACAATAATGAAATTAGAGCTACTGCAGATGTGTTAAAAGATCATAAGTTAACACCACTAAAATTGCAATCGAAAGAAGGATTGGCATTATTAAATGGCACACAATTTATGAGTGCCTATGCAGTATTCAATTTAATTAAGGCTGATAATATTATTTATCAATCGAATCGCATTGCTGCATTATCGCTTGAAGCATATGATTGTAAAGCTGAACCTTTTACTGCTCAAATTCACCGAGTTCGCAATCAGAACGGACAAATTGTAACAGCAAAAGAAATAATGGATTTGCTTAATGGTAGTGAAACATTTTTTGCACCAAAAGAACAAGTACAAGATCCTTATTCATTCAGATGTATTCCACAAGTGCATGGTGCTTGTCGCGATGCAATTAATTATTGTAAATCAATTGTCGAATTAGAAATAAATGGCGTAACAGATAATCCGAATATTTTTGTTGAAGATGATTTAATTGTTAGCGGCGGAAATTTTCATGGTGAGCCGCTTGCATTAACTTTAGATTTTTTAGCCATTGCATTAAGTGAAATTGGTAATATTTCGGAACGCCGAGTTTACCGACTATTAAGTGGCGGCAGAAACTTACCTGAATTTTTAACACCAAACCCGGGATTAAATTCAGGCTTGATGATTCCTCAATATACTGCTGCAAGTATAGTTTCGCAAAATAAACAATTGTGCACTCCTGCTAGTGTAGATAGTATTTCAAGTTGCAACGAGCAAGAAGATCATGTTAGCATGGGAGCAAATGCGGCTACAAAATGTTTGCGTGTGGTTGAAAATTTAGAAAAAATTATTGCAATAGAATTATTAACAGCAGCGCAGGCATTCGAATTCAGGCGACCGGCAAAATCATCACCTACAATAGAAAAATTATTTTTGGATTTTAGGCATATAGTTAGTTTTAATGATAGTGATAGATATTTGCATGAGGATATTGAAAAGTCTATAGCTTTTATTTACAAATAATGTTGTTGTTGCACGCGGAACCGAATGAATTCGGTTGGGAGAAGCAGAGGAGCGGAGTTTAATACAATTGGTATTGCTTATATGTTATTAACTATACGACGAACTCCATCTTTGAAATATGCTTCATTGAAGTTAATTAATAAACCTAAGTTAAGACCTGTTAAACGTAAGTAAGTTTCTACTTGTTTAAAATGCACAAGAGCAAAGGATTCTATAGACTTTATTTCAATTAGAATTTTGTTTTCTATAATAAAATCTGCTTTAAATGCCGGACGAGCAATAATTTTATTATCCCAATTTATATATATCGACTTTTGCCTTTCTACACTTAATCCTACTTTTTTAAATTCGACGAATAATACATCTTCGTATACTGATTCAAAAAGCCCTGGTCCTAATCCTTTGTGCACATTAAATGCAACATCTACTACTTTACCCGATAATTGATTTATAGGGAGGTTGGTATCTATCAATCCTTTCATCATAAGTTAGAATTGAAAAATAATTCATTGGAATTTTTCTACAATCAAACTTTTCCACACTAACCGCTTACCTTGAATACACCAAATAATTTAGGCAGTGAATTAATTCTCCGCGTCTCCGCTTCTCCCAACCGAATTCATTCGGTTCCGCGTGAACCTTTACAGCAATTTTACACCAACAATCTTGAGTTGGTCGTTGTCCACTTCGCCGGGAGCATCCATCATCATATCGCGGCCGTTATTATTTTTAGGGAAAGGAATTACATCGCGGATTGTTTCTCCGCCGGCCATTAGCATCACCCATCTATCGAAGCCAAACGCGCAGCCACCATGTGGAGGTGCTCCGTATTTAAAAGCATTAACCATAAAGCCAAAACGCTTGTCCTTTTCTTCCTCGCTAAAGCCTAATATTTTAAATATCTTTTCTTGCAATTCTTTATTGTGAATACGAATACTACCACTAAGTATTTCATTCCCATTCATCACCAAATCATAACTCTGTGCACGCACTCGCAATGGATCGCTGTCCATATACTGAAAATCATCGGGATGCGGTGAGCAAAACGGGTGATGCGCAAATATTGGCTCACCTGTGGTTTCGTCAGGTTCAAATAGTGGCATGTCAACAACCCAAAAAACGCTCCAAGCATCTTTCGCAATCCAACTTTCACGCTTTGCCATTTCTAAGCGCAACTCGCCTAAAACCTTGCGCGCTTTCTTTTCTTTATCGGCTGCAATTAATATTAAATCACCTTTTGTTGCATTTAATTTGTTACCAATTTCCGTCAATTGTTCTTGCGAATAAAATTTATCGATAGATGATTTAATAGTTCCATCCACATTAAATTTAATATAAATTAATCCGCCAAGTCCGCGATGAGGCACTTTTACAAATTCAGTTAACTCATCAATTTGTTTGCGTGAATATTCACTGCAACCTTTAGCATTAATACCTGCAATTAATCCATTGCTGCTGATGATATTATTAAATACCGAAAATTCGGTTCCACCAACAACATCATTTAAGTCAATTATTTTACAATCAAAACGCAAATCCGGTTTATCGCTACCATAAAATTGAATAGCTTCTTTGTATGGCAATCGCTGAAAATCAGGTAAGTCGATATTTTTTGTTTGTTTAAAAACATGTTTAGTCATACCTTCAAACATATGCCAAACATCTTCCTGACGAACGAAACTCATTTCACAATCTATTTGTGTAAATTCAGGTTGACGGTCGCCGCGCAAATCTTCATCGCGGAAACATTTTGCTATTTGATAATAGCGGTCCATTCCGCTAACCATCAATAATTGTTTTAATATTTGAGGCGATTGCGGTAATGCATAAAACAAACCAGGTTGCAATCTAGAAGGAACTAAAAAATCTCTTGCGCCTTCCGGTGTTGATTTAATTAGATTCGGTGTTTCAACTTCAACAAATCCTTCATTATCTAAATAACTGCGCACAGCTTTTAACATTTGCGCACGCAATATCAAACGCTTTTGCATTTGAGGGCGACGTAAATCAAGGTAACGATATTTCATGCGCAACTCTTCTCCCCCATCGGTATCGTCGTCCATTGTAAATGGTGGTAGTTCAGCAACATTTAAAATAGAAAGTTCATTCACAATAATCTCTATATCGCCGGTAGGCATATTTGCATTTTTATTGGAACGCTCTGCAACATTTCCTGTTGCTAATATTACATACTCTCGTCCAAGTTTGCGTGCTTCCTCGCAAAGTGTTGCGTTGGTTTCCATATTAAAAACCAATTGTGTAACACCGTAACGGTCGCGCAAATCAACGAAAATCATTCCACCTTGATCGCGGTTTTTGTTAACCCAACCGGTTAGGCTTACTGTTTTTCCAATATCAGATGTCCTTAATTCGCCGCAATGATGCGTTCTGTAAAATGTTGAACTTTGCATTAAAAATGATTTGAAGCGCAAAGTTATTGATTAACAGCCATCTAAACGAAAACTAGCCTTATCTTTGGCCAAAATGTTGGGGTTTGGCCTTAATTTAACTTCCCCACAAAATGAAAATGCCTATGCAATGCGAAAACTGTGGAAGTGACAGCTTCTCAACAACGCCTTTTTACTATAATTGGAACAACAAAGAATTTTTGCTGAAAAAGTGCAAAAAATGCACACTTATAGCTTTAGACCCCCAGCCTACAAGTGAAGAGTTGGCGCTATTATACGCCGACGATTATTTCGAAACCGGACAGCACGGCCTCAACAGAACGGAGCAAACTTACGAGGAGAGCAAAGATGCGCTTTCAATGGAAATGCGTATTTCAGCTATTCAGCGCAACATTTTACATTTTAAACCGGACACAAAAAATATATTTGAAATTGGATTTGCAATGGGTCACATTTTGGCTGCTGCCAAAACGATGGGAATTGAGGTATCCGGAATTGAATTTTCGGACACCGCGGTTCAAAAAGCAAAGACTAAATTCGATATAGATGCAATATGCGGCAATTTTGAAACATTAGATACAACGCCCTATTTAAATAAATGGGATTGCATTTATGGCGGCGATGTTTTTGAGCATTTTGCACGTCCTGAAAAAGTTTGCAAAAACATGTACGATATGTTGGCAAAAGGTGGAATTGCAGTTGTTGCAGTACCATCAACCTTTAATTTATTTTCAACAAAATTTGCAGTTTTGTTTTATAAGTTAACAGGGAAGCGGAAAAAATTTTATGACAATCCTTATCACTTGTATGAATACACGCCGCGAACAATTAAAAGTTTGTTTGAAAAATATTTTACTGATGTGCAAGTAGTGAACAGAATAAAAAAGCCTGCAGAATTAAATATGAAAACAGGTGGATTCGAGTATACAATCAAAAAAATAATTCACTATATTAATTATCCTTATACCAAATTATTTAATCGCAATGGCGATAGATTATTAGTTGTTGCTAAGAAATAAATTACCAACCAATAGCAACATCATCTCCGCGTTTATCTGCCGCTCCTTCCATTTTGCCATTCGGATAAATTAAAATGGCATCTACTCTTCCAATTGCTTCGCGACCGGTAATTTTATATCCTTTGTTTTGCAGTTGCGTAGTAAGTGCATCATTAATTTCATTTTCAATTTTAATTTCATCAGGCAGCCATTGATGGTGAAACCTTGGTGCGTCAACGCTTTCCTGCATAGTCATGTCATATTCAATTACATTGATAATATTTTGAAAAACAGAAGTGATGATTGTTGAACCACCGGGTGTGCCAACAACCATTAACAATTTTCCATCTTTAACAACAATTGTTGGTGTCATGCTGCTCAACATGCGCTTTCCGGGTTCAACAGCATTAGCTTCTCCGCCAACCAAACCATATAAATTTGGCTCACCTGGCTTGGCACTGAAGTCATCCATCTCATTATTTAAAATAAATCCACATCCGGAAACAATTATTCTTGATCCGTAACTATCATTTAATGTAGTTGTTACTGCAACTGCATTACCATATTTATCTACAATACTAAAATGCGTTGTTTCTTCACTTTCATATCCGGGAAATGCACCGGCTTTTATTGCAGCAGATGATGTAATTGTTGTAGAATCAACACCTATCATTCGTTGCTTTGCATATTGCTTATCAATTAATTCATTAATCGGAACTCTTGTAAAGTCCGGGTCACCAAGCCATGTGGCTCTATCGGCATAAACCCTGCGTTCAGCTTCTACCATTATACTCACAGCATTTACCGAATGAAACCCCCATTTTTTTAGCGGATAATTTTCAACCATATTTAATAATTGCACCAAGGCAATTCCTCCGCTTGATGGTGGAGGCATACTGATAATTTTATAATTTTTATAATTGCCAACAATAGGGTTGCGCCAAACAGCATTGTAATTTTTCAAATCTGATGCAGAAATAATACCATTATGACTTTGCATTTCTGCAACTATTTTTGCTGCTACTTCACCTGCATAAAAACCATCTCGTCCATTATCCCGGATTGCAATTAAAGTATTGGCTAAATCAGATTGAATCAGGGTATCGCCGGCAATCCAATTGCTTTTAATAAAATATGTTTTGCCTTTATTCAATTGTTTAAATTCATTCTGCAAACTCTTAAAATCTTTGGCTTGTTTTTCAGTAATCGCAAATCCCTTTTCTGCTAAATCTATGGCCGGTTGCACTAACAATTTCCAATCCATGCTGCCATATTTTTGGTGCGCTTGCCACATACCCTCCACACTTCCCGGTATACCTGATGCCAAATGCGATGTTTCAATCAATTTACGGTTTACTTCTTGTGTTGCAGGGTTCAAAAACATATCACGACTTGCCTTCTCCGGTGCCTTTTCTCGAAAATCGAGTGTATTACTGCTGCCATCTTGCATGCGTACAACCATAAATCCTCCACCTCCAATATTACCGGCGTTTGGATAAGCCACTGCTAAGGCAAATTGTACTGCAATAGCCGCATCAACGGCATTTCCACCTTGTTTTAAAATGGCTATTCCCACCTTTGAAGCCTCGGGATGAGCTGTAACTACCATGGCTGAATCAGCTAATACACCGTGGTTTCTTCCGGAAAAATAATCAGCTTGTGAAGTTTCCTGTGTTGCTGTATTTTGGTTGACTGATGGCTTGCAGCTAAGTAGCCAAATAAATGCAATAAATATGATGCGCATGAGGTAAAGATAATAAACTGCCAAAAACAATGGCAATGATTTAAACCGGATTTGAATGAAAAAGTATAAATTTGAAGCAATATGCCGGAAGCCGTAAATTATATTGTGTTCTCAATACCCGTATTTTTTCTTTTATGAAACCGCCGGGCGCGGATGCCCGGCGAGACCAACTGCCCATCGGTGC
>JANMLV010000281.1:0-23745 GCA_031372705.1 Bacteroidota bacterium
TAATTTGGTGTAAATGTAATACTCATAATAGATTTTTGATAAATCTAGTACGGAGCTAATTACGATAATGCACCATTTAATAACAACGTTTTGTGTACAACTCTTGATTTGAAAGGCATAAACTTGTGGGTACACGGTAGCCGACTGAATAGGCGGGTGAACCACTCCTCGCGATCCACTCTGTTATCACCACGCTCACTTATCCCCATCAAACAATTTTCGCTTTTGCTTGATAAAAACATATCGAAACGAAATACCCAAGCCAACATTAAACCAATCAGTTTGCTCTAAGCGTAATCTAGGTTTTATATCGGCAGATACAACTATGGGAAGTAGCAATACTTTGTATTCCAATCCCAAAATTACATCTGCTCCAAAATAGGCGGAATCGGCATTGTAGTATCTGCCATAAACCGGTCCTCCGCCAATGTAAGTATTTAAACTTTTGCCAAACAATACATTATTGTGATATTCTAGCAATCCTGCCACGGAAGCTTCATTTAAATTCACCATGCCGATACCTTCAAAGGTTACATGTTCTAAAATACTTTGTTGTAAGGTTAAACCAAAACCTTCGTTGCTCATTCGCACACCGCCGGCGGTTATATATTTTTGACCGAAAAGGCTTAACGGAAAAAGTACAATTATTAGTAAACAGTGTTTGTTTATCTGCATTTATAGGTATTTAAACGATAATATCGCCTGGTTTATTTAAATTATCAGTGGTGTTTAACTTCAGCCGTATATCTTTGTAAAATGGGATTGAAATCATTGCTTGCAAAACCTTTTGCCGATTATATAGCCAGGAAAGTGTATGCCGCTTCCCGCAATGCTGTTGAACATCAGCAAAATATTATGCTTTCTCTGGTTCGACAGGCATCACCAACTAAATTTGGTCGCGACCATCAGTTCAGTTTAATCAATGATTATGCCGCATTCAAAAAAAACATTCCCGTGCGCGATTATGAAGGCTTGAGATTTTATATTGATAAAATGGTAGCTGGAGAAAGCGATGTGTTATGGCCGGGAAAACCATTGTATTTGGCTAAAACATCCGGAACAACTTCAGGCGTTAAATATATTCCGCTCACAAAAGAATCTGTTCCAAGCCATATTAATGCTGCACGCAATGCATTATTAATGTATGTGCATGAAACTCGAAATACCGATTTTATAAATGGCAAGATGATTTTTTTACAAGGCTCTCCTGAGTTAGTTGAAAAAAATGGAATTAATACCGGACGATTGTCGGGCATCGTTTATCATTTTGTTCCGGGATATTTATTGCGCAACAGAATGCCGAAATTCGAGACAAATTGCATAGAGGATTGGGAAACTAAAGTAACGGCAATTGCCAATGAAACTATTAACGAAAATATGTCGCTCATTAGCGGAATACCACCTTGGGTATTGATGTATTTTGAAAAATTAACCGAATTATCCGGTAAACAAACTGTTCAACAAGTATTCCCGAATTTCTCATTATTCGTTTATGGCGGCGTAAACTATGAACCATATCGCGCTAAAATTGAAGCAATAGTCGGCAGAAAAATAGCATCTATAGAAACATATCCTGCCAGTGAAGGGTTTATTGCTTATCAGGATAGCCAGAAAGTAGAGGGATTATTGCTCAATGTGAATGCGGGCATTTTTTTCGAGTTTATCCCTGCTTCAGAAGCGTTTGATGAAAACCCGACACGACTAATGCTTAGTGACGTGGAAATTGGTGTTAATTATGCCATCATTATTAATAATAATGCAGGTTTATGGGGATATAATATTGGTGATACCATCAAATTTGTATCGCTAAAACCCCACCGCATTGTGGTAACCGGACGTATCAAGCATTTTATCTCAGCCTTCGGCGAACATGTTATAGGTGAAGAAGTTGAATTTGCGTTATTGCAAGCCGCAGCAGTCGAAAACATTGAAATTGTGGAGTTCACAGTTGCGCCTCAGGTGAATCCGGAAAATGGTTTGCCTTATCACGAATGGTTGGTTGAGTTTGGAACACAGCCCACTGATATGAAGGCTTTTGCTGTAAAAGTGGATGATTATCTCCAACAAAAAAACATATACTATAAGGACTTAATTGAAGGCAAAATATTACGCCCGCTTGAAATAACGTTAATACAACCCGGCGGTTTTCGCAATTTTATGAAGGCTAAAGGCAAGCTTGGCGGGCAAAACAAGGTGGCAAGGCTTAGCAACGATAGGCAGATAGCCGATGAACTAAAAGAATGGACACTGTGTTAACAAAGTTTAATCCTTACTTAGAAAGATATACAATTTAATTCACGAATTTCGCGACACTTATGGATGTAGTTATACAGATTGCGCAACTGATTCTTGCGCTTACAATATTGGTTTTTATTCACGAATTGGGTCACTTTTTAGCGGCCAGAATGTTTGGTATCAGAGTAGAAAAATTCTTCATATTTTTTGATGCTTGGGGAAAGAAAATTTGGTCGATTAAACGCGGCGATACAGAATACGGCATTGGTTGGTTGCCATTAGGCGGATATGTGAAAATATCAGGCATGGTTGATGAGAGCATGGACAAAGAACAAATGAAAAAACCTGCCGAAAGCTGGGAACTCCGCTCAAAACCAAATTGGCAAAAATTTATTGTGATGATTGGAGGAATTGTGATGAACGTAATTCTCGGTATTATTCTTTATATTTTTATTCATGCCAATTATTCTAAATCGTTTGTTACGGTTGAAGGGATTAATAATGCAGGTGGTATTTATGCAACCGAATCGGGTGAGCGATACGGATTTAAAACCGGCGATAAATTAGTAACCATAAACGGACATGATTATGATCGTATTGATGACTATATGTCGGCGCGTTTATATTTCGGTTCAAAAGTTCAAGTGGAACGCGATGGACAAATTGTTCCGATTACAGTTCCTGATAGTGCATTTAAAGATAAAATGCGCGGTAATTCCATTTTCGACCTAAAAGCAACTGTATCAGTTAATGCATTAAATGATTCGGTGCCATTGGCAAAAAATGCAGGGATACAAAAAGGTGATATCATTAAAGCAGTTGACAGTATACCGGTTGAGTATATGGGACAGATGACAGAATTGCTCAAAGCAAAGAAGAATAGCACTGCAGCAATAACATTGGATAGAGATGGAACATCTTTGGTATTGATTACCCAAGTTGATGCGAATGGAAAAATTGGCGTGCTCACCAATTCGAAATTGTATGGTTATGACTCTGTTGAATATTCATTCGGTAAAGCGTTGAGCTATGGTACACGTGATGCATTTGAAGTATTTTATTTCCAAGCGGTTAGTTTAATGCGCATTTTTAAAGGTGATATTCCTGCTAAAGATTCTATTTCAAGTCCAATAGGTATTACACAATTATTCGCTCCGAAATGGGATTGGGCTTCGTTTTGGGTGCTGACTGCCTTATTGAGTATGGTGCTTGCATTTATGAATTTATTACCTATTCCTGCATTAGACGGCGGACATATTATGTTCATTGCCATTGAGAGTATTACGGGCAAAAAGTTATCCGATAAATTTATGGAACGCGCACAAGTTGTCGGTATGATATTATTATTATCGCTAATGGTTTTTGCCGTAGGTAACGATATATTTAAAATGATTGGGTAATGCTGAAATTCAATATACTGATATCAATTAGTATTTGTTTTTTATTTGGCACTTATAATGCCGCAGCTCAAACTGCACAGGCCGGACAGCTTATTTCAGCTGATAGTGTGCAAACACATAAAGTAATGATTATTCCATTCGATCAGAATAATTATTTTTCGGATGCAGACCCTGAATTAGCAGAAAAAAATGAGAAACAGGTTACCGATATATCGCGGTTGTTTCGATATGGATTAAATTACAATATTAGCGCAAGGGTAATTTCTACCAACCCGGCTCATAATATATTAACAGATACAACACTTGCATCTGTTAACGATTTAAGGATGATTTACGCCTCGGTTAAATATCAATTTGAAAAGCCGATGGATGTAAATGGTGTAGATACAACTTCCAAAAAAATTGAGCAACCTGATTTATTCGGGAATGGAGGCACACCTGCTGCGGAAGAAAAGCGCGAAAAGGTTTTTAAAAAGAAAGATGAAGAAATTAAAAACGAGAAATATTTAAATGCGGTAGTTACACATCCTGAAATATTTCCCGATTTACAAAAAAAATACGGCACTGATTTATTCTTATTTATTAATCAATTTGAATTAGTTACCAATTACAATCACTGCTTAGATAGGTCAGCCAATTATTTTGAACGCAAAGTGGTGGTGCATTATTCGGTTTACGATGTAACCGGCAAACAGTTGCAAGGCGGAGCGCATACAGTTACTTTTTCGTCGGGACAAACAAATGTTGATGAAATAATTGCAACCCAATTTCCTGTAATTGCTGAATACCTTTCTACAAAAATTAATATGCTTGCAAAGGCTGAAGAAAAACCGGCGTCGAAATGAAGTATTTTGAATTATATGATTTACCGGTCAGCTTTTTAATTGATGAAACTTTAGTTAAAAAAAAGTATTTCACTTTAAGCAAACAATTCCACCCCGATTTTTTTGGCACTGCTGATGACAGCAAACAAGCTGAAATGCTCGAAGCATCTACATTAGTTAACAAGGCATTTCAAACACTTACCGATTTCGATAAACGAATGAAATACATCCTCCTTGAAAAAGGCTTTTTGCAAGAAGAGGAAAAATTCATGTTGCCCCAAGATTTTCTAATTGAAATGATGGAGCTCAACGAATTATTGATGGATGTTAAAACAGAAGGTATTGTCGAAGCCATGGCAAGTATGGAAGCGCAAATTGCCGATATTGATAGTACATTGACTGACAATATTTTACCGTTGTTAAATGCATTTCATGCAGCGGAAACCGACTCTACTGTATATCTTGCCATAAAGACCTATTACTATAAACGCAAGTATCTGCAACGTGCAAAAAACCAGTTGGCCGGGCGGGTAGAAATGTGAAATCAAGCCCATTTTTTTAGTCTGATTTAATCGTTTATTTGCAAATAAGGAGTAATAAGTTAACTTTGCACCCTGATTAATTCTTTAATCATCACTCTGCTCATTTACACAATGAGTTTTGCCGAAGTGGTGGAATGGTAGACACACCGGACTCAAAATCCGGCGCCGTCAAAAAGCGTGTGGGTTCGAGTCCCACCTTCGGTACTTTAAATTGATTTATTGATTGAGCAAAAGTGAACAAAATTGAAGAATTTGGGTGACGAGGTTGCCTTGAGCTGCTGTCTTCGAATGTCGTGATACCACTGATCGATTTAATATTCTGTCCGAGCAGGGTGCTTGCCTCAATTAAAAAATTATTATAGCGGCAAAACCCTGCGACAATTAGATATAAGCATAATAATTTAGGGTATTAATATTTCTTTACTCTTATTGCTTCCAAAATATCGTTATGGTTTTACCGTTTGGTTGCTTCTAAGGAGTAAGAACCCGACTGCAACAATAATGATTTTGGGCCGATATTGCGTTAACAAAAAATGTCCGGTTGTCGGAAGAATCACATCAAACGCGTACTGTTAATAATTCCCTAACTTTACTGTATTAATCAGAAAGATGCTACGTACAATCATCACCGGAACAGGTGCCGTAATTCCGCCTGTTATTAAAACCAACCGCGATTTTGCCGTAAATGAATTTTATGGGGAAAATAACCTTAAAATTGAAACGCCTCCTCAGGAGGTTGCCGATAAATTTCAGCAAATAACCGGAATTGAAGAAAGAAGATATGCCGATGTATCGGTAAATGCTTCTGATATAGGAGCAATTGCTGCGAAAATTGCCATTGAAGATAGTGGTGTTGACCCTGAAACCCTCGACCAAATAATTGTAGCACATAATTTTGGGGATGTTACCAAGCACACCATTCAGACCGATATTTTACCGGCATTGGCATCCAGAATAAAACACGCACTTAATATTAAAAATCCGGCATGTGTTGCCTACGATATTTTATTCGGTTGTCCGGGCTGGATTCAAGGTGTTATTCAAACTGAAGCATTTTTTAAGTCGGGAATGGCCAAGAAAAGCCTGGTAATAGGCACCGAAACTTTAAGTCGCGTGTTGGATTTGTATGATCGCGACAGTATGATTTTTGCTGATGGTGCAGGAGCTACTGTTTTGGAATATAAAGACAGTGGTGAATATGATCAAGGTATTTTAAGTTATAGTGTGGCTTCGCATTGCATTGATGAGGCCTATTATTTATACCTCGGCAAATCAAATCTCCCGGATGCCGACCCGCGGATTCGCTATATTAAAATGAAAGGGCGAAAAGTTTACGAATATGCCATGAAATACGTTCCACAGGCAATGCACGACTGTTTAGACAAAGCCGGAATATCTATCGAGCAAGTGAAAAAGGTGTTCATTCACCAGGCAAATGAAAAAATGGATGAAGGCATCATCAAGGCGCTTTATCGCATGTATGGTATTAAGGAAATCCCTCACGATATCATGCCTATGAGTATTCATAAACTTGGCAATAGCTCCGTAGCAACGGTTCCAACGCTTTTCGACATGGTGAAACGCAATCAACTCGACGAGCACCGGATTTATGCAGGCGATATTGTTCTTTTTGCCTCGGTTGGTGCCGGTATGAATATCAATGCCGTTTGTTACCGAATTTGACAAATTTTGCTTGAAACGGGTGAAAAAATGAAGATTTTGGCTCAAAACCATGGTTTTCTGCATACTTTTTAAAAATTTGAGTTACCTTTGTTGCAACGCGCGGCGAAAGCAGTAATGTTGACGAAGTGTTTATGAAGGATTGTCTAGAGTGAAGATTTTGATGAGTAAGTAATTGATAGTCAACAGTTTAGAATCTTAAAATTAATTTTTCTTTATAGTTTTGTTTAATTAGAGGTATTCATTACCTTTGCAACTTCATTTAAAAAGTCATGTACGTAATAGTAAACATAGCTGGTCAGCAGTTCAAGGTTGAGGAAAACCAAGAAATTTTTGTTCATCGCCAGGAAGGCAATGAAGGAGATACAATTGAGTTTAAGGAGGTTCTCCTAAAAGCAAATGATGATAAAGTGCAGGTGGGAACACCAACACTTGCTTCAGCTAGTGTATCAGCTACAATACTTTCGCACTTGAAAGGCGATAAAGTGATTATCTTCAAGAAAAAGCGTCGTAAAAATTACCGCGTGAAGAATGGTCACCGCCAATCATTTACTAAAATCAAAATCGAAAAAATCAATTAAATCTAAACACAATGGCACATAAGAAAGGCGTCGGTAGTTCCAAAAACGGTCGTGAAAGTCACAGCAAACGTTTAGGTGTTAAAATCTGGGGTGGTCAACCTGTAATTGCAGGCAATATTATCATCCGTCAAAGAGGCACTGAATTCCATCCCGGTAGAAACGTTGGAATGGGAAAAGATCATACAATTTTTGCATTAGTTGAAGGGGTAGTAACATTCACGAAAGGTCGTAAAGATCGTTCATTTGTTAATGTTAATCCTATTGAAGTAACAGCAGAAGCTTAATACGATTTTCAAGCATATTTAAACCTTCGGATAATATCCGGAGGTTTTTTGTTTTATACCCTTTTCCGATATACCAATACGGCCCAAGTATTAAACACAACTGCCATTATACTTATTATTAACAATTGGTAACGCATGTCGCTCAGCGAACTGTCTTTCATTACAATCATCCGCATAACCTCAATAAAATAGCGAACCGGATTAAACCGTGTTATTACCTGCGCCCAATATGGCATACTGTCGATTGACGTATATAATCCACCCATCAAGATAAATACCAGCATAAAGAAAAATGAGATAAACATTGCCTGTTGCTGCGATTCGGCTACTGTTGAAATGAGTAGGCCAATGCCAAGCAAGGCAAGCAAATAAACAGCGGCAAATAAGTAAATGAGCCCAACATTGCCCTCAGGGATAATACCGTAAACAAATCTTGAAATAAGCAATCCAATAGTTAATACTATAAATCCTATTAACCAAAATGGTATGAGTTTGCCTAATATGAATTGATATTTTTTGATTGGAGATACATTTATTTGCTCAATTGTACCAACTTCTTTTTCATGCACAATATTTAATGCGGCTAAAAAACTGCCTACCAATGTTAAAAGAATTACTAAAATTCCGGGAACCATAAACAGCGTGTAGCTCATTCCTTCATTGTACCAATTGCTATAAGTAACATCAATAATAGGAACAGGATTAAAAGCAGGCAGCGTAAACCATTCTTTGCGAATTTCCTGATTGTATTCATTAATAATATTTACTGCATACGAAGCACCAATATTTCCTTTTGCACCATTAACGGCATTTACGGCCAGCGATAATTTTGCCTCACTATCTCGAATCAAATCTTTTTCGAAATGCGGCGGTATCGTTAAAATAATATCTGCTTCGTCTTTTTCAATAGTTTTTAACGCTTCATCATAAGAGCCGGCAACATCTTTAATAATAAAGTAATCGGATGCGCCAAGTTTGTTTAGTAATAATTGCGAATAAGTAGAATGGTCCTGGTCTACAATGCAGAGATTTACATTCTTTACTTCATAATCTGCCGCTAAAGGTAATATTAGTAATTGCACGGCCGGCATCATAAATATGATTCGCAAAATAGCAGGGTTGCGTCTTATTTGCTGAAACTCTTTTCTTAATATTACCAATAACATCCTCATTCCAGTCGCATTTTAAATTTTTTCCAACTAATTCCAAGAAACAAAATGGTCATGCCAAATAAAATTGCAATTTCTTTCCAAACACTAGCAATCCCTAGGCCTTTTATCATCACATCTTTAATGATAATAAAAAACCATTTTGTTGGTACAATATTCGAAAGCAGTTGCATAGGGTAGGGCATGTTTTCTATCGGGAACATAAATCCGCTTAATATTAATGTAGGCAACATTAAGCCCATGAGTGAAATAAACATTGCTGTTTGTTGCGAATCGGTAATATTGCTAATCATTAATCCCAATGAAAGTGCTGTTGTTATAAAAAGAAAACTAACACCCATAACCAATAACAAACTGCCATGTATGGGTAAATCGAGGAGGGTGACACTAATTATTAATATAGTTGACACGTTAATCAATGAAATTACCATGTAAGGCACGGCTTTACTTAATATCAAAATAATTGGTTTCAATGGTGATGCTAATATGATCTCCATCGTATTTAATTCCTTTTCTCGCACAATTGAAATAGAAGTCATCATTGCAGAAATTAACAAAAGAATCATTCCCATAACTCCCGGCACAAAAAGATATGCTCCTTTTAATTGAGGATTATACAGCATGCGAATTTCAGCCGTTATAGAGTAGGGGAGCCGGTAATTATTTGTAATCCCATTTTGATAATCACGCACAATAGCACCTGCATAAACTTCCAATGTAGTTGCAGTATTTGGGTCAGTAGCATCTGCCAAAATCTGAATGCGGGATGAATTACTATGTGCTAATTCTGATTTGAAATTGGGGGGAATAATTATTGCTAATTTTATTTCATCGGCCTTAAATGCTTTATCGGCATCAGCTGCAGATGTAATTGTTTTTTTTATTTCGAAGTATTTACTCGCCTCAAATTGAGCAATTAATGCTTGTGAGGCCTCGTCGTGTGCGCCATCTAAAATGGCTATTTCCGTATTTTTAATTTCGTTTGTGAGCGCAAATCCAAATATTAACATTTGCGCAATTGGCAATGCAAAAATGATTAATAGCGATTTCTTGTCGCGGAAAATATGATAAAACTCCTTTTTTACAAATACGTAAAATTGTTGCATGCTAGTCTGCTTTTCGTTTGGCACCTCTTGCGAGTTGTGAAAAAATTTCGTCTATTGAAGCTGCATTGTAAAGCGTTTTTAAGTTAGCAGGGGTGTCTAATGCCTCAATTTTCCCGTCTACCATTATGCTCACTCTGTCGCAATACTCTGCTTCATCCATATAGTGTGTAGTAACAAAAACAGTTACACCTGCTGCAGCTGCTGCGTATATTAATTCCCAGAATTTCCTGCGTGTTATAGGATCAACACCGCCCGTTGGTTCATCTAAAAAAACAATTTTCGGATTGTGCATAATGGCAATCGAAAATGCAAGTTTTTGTTTCCACCCTAAAGGCAAAGCACTGACAATTGTTTTTGATGCATTTGTCATGCCCAATTGTTCGAGTAGTGCTGCTGATTTAATTTTAATTTGCTTACTGCTCAAACCGTAAATTCCACCAAAAAAACGAATGTTTTCAATAACCGGAATATCTTCATACAGTGAAAATCGCTGACTCATATATCCGATATTTTTCTTCACCATTTCCATCTCCTTAAAAATATCGTAACCTGCTACTGTTGCACTTCCTGATGTTGGTTCCCAAATTCCTATCAGCATTTTCATAGCTGTTGTTTTACCGGCACCGTTGGCACCTAAAAATCCAAAAATCTCACCCTTGTTTACATGAAATGATATTTCATCCACAGCAGTAAAATCACCAAATTTTTTTGTCAGCTTTTCCGTTAGAATTACTTTTTCTGATTGCATATTAATTTTTTTCCATCAAAGCCATAAAACAATCTTCAATATCAGGTTGTATTATCTTTATTTCAATAGCCTCGTGTTGTAATTGCATTAGTGCTGTATTTAAATATTGTTCATCTATGCTTTGATGCTTTGTAGTTACATGCAAATAGTCGCCAAACCCAAAGCAGCTTTTAATTTCCGGCAATGCTCTCACATCTGAAATTAATTGATGCATATTGTTTGATTTAATTGCGTATAAAATGCTGTCGTAACTATTTATTATAGCAGCAGGCGTATCTATTTGCATTATTTTCCCGTCTTGGATTAATGCTATTCTATCACATAATTTGGCTTCATCCATGTAAGGAGTTGAAACTATTATAGTAATTTCATTTTGAAGCCGCTTTAGCATTTCCCAAAATTCTTTTCTCGATACAGGGTCAACGCCTGTGGTTGGTTCATCCAGAAAAAGTACTTTCGGCTTATGTATTAATGCGCAACATAAAGCTAATTTCTGTTTCATACCGCCTGATAATTTTCCCGCTTTGCGTTTTTTAAATGGCTCTAATTGAATGTAAATGTCTTTTATTAAATCATAATTGGCAGCTATTGTTGTATGAAACAAGGTAGCGAAAAATTCCAAATTTTCTTCAACCGTTAAATCTTGATACAAGCTAAATTTACCCGGCATGTAGCCAATAATTTTTCTTATAGCTTTGAAATCAGCTACAACATCCAAACCTTCAACAAATGCTTTACCTGAATTGGCAAGCCACAGTGTAGTTAATACTCTGAACAACGTTGTTTTACCCGCACCATCAGGACCAATCAAACCGAATAATTCTCCTCGCTTTACTTCAAATGAAATACCAGTCAATGCCTTAACTGTATCTTTATTGAAAGATTTGCTGATATTTTCTATTTGAATGGAATACATTAAGCAGTTATTATTTAGTAATTAAAATAATAATTCGCCATACATACCGATTTTAAGCAAACCGTTATTCGGCACTTTAACCTTTATGGCATAAACTAAGTTTTCGCGTTCTTCTTTTGTTTGAATAGTTTTCGGGGTGAATTCCGCTTTATCTGATATCCAGTAAATAGTACCTTTTAATGTTTTGTAATCCTTAGCACCATCATCAACACGAACCGATACTGTTTGCCCAAGTTTAATTTGTGATAATTGCGTACCTGAAATATAAGCTCTCAATGTCATATCATTGATGTCAGCAATTTTATATATCGCCTTTCCCGGTGTAGTGTATTCACCCTGCTCGGCATATAAGGTTAATACTGTTCCTTTAATAGGATTTACGATTGATGATTGAAGCAATTGGTCATCAACTTGTGCTATTTGCAATGTTAATGGCAAAACTTCTTGGTAAATTGACTGCGAGGTAATTTGCAGGCTGCTTTGCTGTGCGTCTAATTGCTTTTGAAGTATTTCAATTTGATTTACAATATCGTCAACTTGTTTTTGGGTGGCAACGCCTGCAGTAAATAAATTACTTGTTCTTGTTTTTTCTTTATTTGCCACTTTTATTTGTTCTTGTATAGCAGCAATTTGTGTATTGATGTCAGGTTGTTTACTCAATACTGCTTTAATTTGCGCTTGCAGTTGTTGCTTTTTTAAATAAAGTTGAGTGGTGTCAATAATTCCTGTTATGGCATTCGACTCAACATGCATGCCTTCATCAATTGTTAATGATATTATTTTACCGGGTACGCCGCTCGATACAATAATTTCTTTTGCTTCAAAAGTGCCTGTTGCATCAAAAGTATTTGCTTCCTTACTGCAATTACTAAACATTAATGCTAAACCCACTGCAATTATAAATTGTTTCATATTGTTATTGTTTTCCAAGTATTGTCAAATAATTAATTTGTGCTGCCAGTAATTGTATTTCGTGTATAGCTAAGTTTATTTTAGCATCATTTTCGGCTGTTATATAGTTTATAAAATCATCGGCAGCTAAAGTTCCATTGTCTAATTGGGCTTGTGCGCCGGCGGTTATTTTTGATTTTAAAGCAATAATTTCGTAATCTTTATCTATTAATTTGGTAAATTTTTTAACCTCTGCCAATTGCTGTGCCGATTGCACCGAAGTGTTAATGAGGTAAGTTTTTTTATTTTCTTCAATGCGCGCAGCATTTAGATTATATATTTCAGCTTCGTGCGATTTAATGTTTCCGGTCCACAATGGGTAATTTAATTTAATACCGCCTATGTAATAAAATTGAAATGTATCATCAAGGAAATTTAATCCCGGCCTGCCATAACCTCCTTGTGCAAATAAGCTTAATCGTGGCAATGCGGTTGCATTTGCATAGGCCATCTGCGACAATGCTAAATCAGCCTGAAGATTAAGCAATTTTAATTCCGGTCTTGCGTTTATAGTATCGGCATTTTTGAAGACAATTGCCGGCATTTCGAATTTTGTATCCGGCGCTAATGTTTTACCTGTTAATTGACTTAGCATTTTAATTGCCGCTTCGCGAGCCGATTGAATTTCAATTTCCCGCTGTTCTACTTTAATTACTTCGGCGCTTAATATATCAACTTGAAATTGATTGGCTGTGCCAAATTGTTTACTTGCTTTTATTTTTTCCGATTGATTATCTAATTCCCGCTGTAAATTATTGTTTAATGCTATTTGTTTATCTGCTTGCAATAAGGTTAAGTAAAGTTGATTAATGCGTTCTTTAATAGTATACATCTCTACATTTACTTTTTGTGTTTCAACTTCATTGATGTACATTTGTATGCTTCGCTGTTGCTTTGAAATGCCAACATCATAAAGTAGTTGTGATACGTCAAGTGTGGCCTTATATTGGTCTTTGCTTAATTCGTTAATTTCTATACCCGGAATACTTAAGTTTAATGAAGTAACCTCACTTTGGTAAGTTGCCTGAGCATTAATATACACCTGTGGCGACCAAGTTGCATTAATTTTTTGAATCGATTCATCGGTTATGCTTGCAAGCAAATCTTTTTGAATGGTAAATGGATAGTTAACTTCAGCATATTGGTAGCATTGTTCAAGTGTAATGGTGTTTTGGGCAATTATGCTTGGTATGTATAATAAACTGATAAATGTTATCACCAATAATTTTTTCATAGTGCTATTTTTTAAATAATTGTATTACCGATTCACTAATAATAATTTTTCGCTCTTCGATGAGTTTTTCAAATTGTTCCTGACTTGCACCGGTTATATGCTTAAATACAGGTCGGCCAACAAACGGAAATAAACAAAGCGACATAATATGCATGAGAATATGCACAGGATTGATGGGTTTTATATTTCCCTTTTCTATTTCTGTATTCACAACTTGCATAAATTGGAGGAAAAATTGTTTGATAGGGATATGATTGAGTTTCTCTATCATCATTTCCGGATTTCGACTGGTTTCAGCAATAATAAATAATGGGAGATTTGGGTTGGCTACCAACATGTCGAGTTCTGCAATGACTAAATTCCTGATTTTTGTTTCTAAATCAACATCTGAAGCAAGAATCCTTATAAAGCTTTGATAGAAATGGTTAAGATTTTCCTCCAAAACCACGTCGAAAAGCTTTTGTTTCGACCGGAAATAATAGTGCAGCAGCGCTCGGTTTATACCTGCTTCGGTTGCTATTTCATCCATTCTAGCTGCAGCAAAGCCTTGGTTAGTAAATATTGACCGAGCCGCATCTAGGATTTTTTGTTCCGTGTTTTTGTCGATTTCTTCCATTTGTTTTTAAAGTTTAACAAAAATGTTAAACAATATTGTAAAGGTAATATTACGATTGTCGAGTTTCCAAATTTTTGATGATAATTAATTTCTAGGGCTGTATTTTTGTATGACAAGCTATGTATTCCAACAAAGAACTTTCTACCATCTTTAAAACAATTTGCGGATTGATGGAACTGCATGGAGAAAACGACTTTAAGACTAAAAGCTATGCCAATGCTGCATTTCAGATTGGTCGTATCCACGAAAACGTGATAGAGTTGGACCAAGCAACGCTTGATAAAAAGCAAGGGATTGGCAAGTCTATTGCCGCTAAAATTTTAGAACTCCGCGATACCGGCACAATTGCCGTTTTGGATGAGTTGATGGCAATTACACCTCCCGGTCTCCTCGAAATATTGAAAATTAAGGGTCTTGGCGGGAAAAAAGTTGGCGTTATTTGGCGAGAACTGGGTATTGAAAACATAGGTGAACTGCTTTATGCATGTAACGAAAACAGGTTAGCCAAATTAAAAGGGTTTGGCGAAAAAACGCAAGAAAGTGTTATTCAATCGATTGTATATTATCAAAGCAATCAGGGTAAATTCAGGTATGCAGCTGTGGCAGATGTTGCCGATGAAATGATTGGCTTACTCAAAACTGCTTTGCCAAATGCGAAAATTGATTTATGTGGTGACATTCGCCGTCAATGCAATATTATAAATGCAATTGAAATAATTATTAATCAAGAAGCCGGTATTCACCATCGTATTTCCGAATTTACATTCTTGAATATTATTACCAATACTGAACTTGAAATCAGCGGAAAAACAGCAAATGAAATTGCATTCATTATTTATATTGTTCCCGACGCAACGTACTACTTTAATTTATTTGTAAAAACCGGTGCTGCCGTATTTGTCGATAATATTATCGGTAAACTAAATGGTGTTACTGATTTCACATCAGAAGCAGCCATATTTGAAGCTGCAAATATGCCCTATTGCTTGCCGGAATTAAGAGAGGATGATTTGAATACAATTCCAAATGAAAATGAATTAATTCAAGTAAGCGATATTCGTGGGATAGTGCACAACCACAGCACTTGGAGCGACGGTAAAAACACCATTGCCGAAATGGCGGAAGCATGCTTGCATAAAGGATTTGAATACTTTGTAATTTCTGATCACAGCAAAACTGCTGTTTATGCAGGCGGATTAACCGAGACACAAATTATTGCACAACACCATGAAATAGATCAATTAAATGACAAAGGAAAATTGCGCATTTATAAAAGTATAGAATCTGATATTCTTTTTGATGGTTCACTCGATTATGCTGATGATGTGTTGCATTCGTTCGACTTAGTAATCGCCAGTGTACATCAAAATTTAAAAATGGATATCGATAAGGCAACCAACCGATTATTGCGCGCAATCGAAAATCCCTACACCACAATTTTGGGGCATATGACAGGAAGATTGTTATTAAGCCGGCCGGGATATCCGGTAGATCATAAAAAAATAATTGATGCTTGTGCAGCAAATGATGTTGTAATTGAAATTAATGCGAATCCTTATCGCCTCGATATTGACCATACTCATATTCCGTATGCCTTGAAAAAAGGTGTAATGATTGCTATTAATCCCGATGCACATAGTGTTGATGGCATTATGGATATCAGGTGGGGAACCATATCGGCGCGGAAAGGCGGTTTAACTAAAAGTATGTGCTGGAACGCTTTGTCGCTTGAGGAGGTTGACAAGTGGTTGACAAGCAGAAAAAAGAAAAAAGGCATTTCGTAACTTTGCATAACATGAAAAGTTACCTTTCATTAATAACCTTTACTCATACCGTATTTGCCCTGCCCTTTGCAATAATTGGTTTTACACTTGGTATTACACAGCCCGGTGCTTCGTTTATATGGACAGATTTAGTGCTGGTGTTAGCATGCATGGTATTTGCCAGAAGTGCGGCCATGGCGTTTAACAGGTATATTGATGCTGACATTGATAAGAAAAATCAGCGCACCGCTCAACGCGAAATACCAAAAGGCGTTATTACCCCGAAAAATGCCTTGTTTTTTGTTATTGCCAATTCAATAGCCTTTATGATTGCGGCAGGGTTGTTAAATATGCTTTGTTTTTATCTGTCGCCGGTTGCGTTATTGGTTATTTTAGGATACAGCTACACGAAACGATTTACTTGGTTATGCCATTTTATTTTAGGAATAGGTTTGGCATTGGCACCAATTGGCGCTTACATTGCTGTAACAGAAACTTTTCAAACCATACCAATTATTTTTTCACTCATTGTATTTACATGGGTGTCGGGGTTTGATATTATTTATGCCTTGCAAGATGAAGATTTTGATAAAACGAACAATTTATATTCTGTACCGGCAAAGTTGGGAAAAAGCAATGCGATTATCGTATCCATAATTGTGCATTTTAATACGGCATTATTAGTTTGGTATGCAGGCATGTATCCGCTGTTTGGTTCTTTATATTGGATAGGTTCTGCAATATTTGTTGCAATGCTTATTTATCAGCACCTTATTGTGAAGCCAAACGATTTGAGCAAAGTAAATCGCGCTTTTTTTACGGCAAACGGAATTGCAAGTGTAGTATTCGGAATTTTTGTAGTGATGGATTTGTTATAATGATAAATTAAAAAATGGGACGAATTTTAGGAATTGATTATGGTGCAAAAAGGGTGGGATTAGCAGTAACTGATCCACTCAAAATTATTGCGACTGCTTTAACAACGGTCGACAATAAAGCTACTATCGATTACCTGAAAAAATATATTGCAGCAGAAGATGTAGAAAAAATATTAATCGGATATCCAACAGATTTGCGCGGAAATGCAACGCATGCAACGCCCTACGTTGATAAATTTATAATTGAATTGAAGAAACATTTTCCGTTGATGCCTGTTGAAAAATGGGACGAAGCGTTTACGAGTAAAATGGCAATGCAAACATTAGTGGCAAGTGGCGTAAAAAAGAAGCAGCGCCGTGATAAAAAATTATTAGATCAAATAAGTGCAACAATTATATTGCAAGAATATTTACAAAATTTATAAATATGATTTTACCTATTGTTGGTTATGGTAATCCGGTATTAAAAAAAGTTGCTAAACCCATTACGGCTGAGTATTCGGGATTGGCTTTATTAATTGCCAATATGTGGGAAACCATGTATAATGGCCGTGGTGTAGGCCTTGCAGCACCTCAAATTGGTTTAGACATTCGTTTATTTGTAATTGATAGTGAGCAATTAAAGGAAGATGATGACGACGAAGATGATGATTTAAGATTAACCAAAGGCATAAAGAAAGTGTTTATTAATCCTCAAATTATATCAGAAACCGGTGAGCCGTGGATTTACGAAGAGGGTTGTTTAAGTATACCTGATGTTAGAGTGAAAATTGCAAGAAAAGAAACAGTGAAATTGAAATATCAAGATGAAAATTTTATTGAACACATAGCCGAATTCAGTGAAATGAATGCGCGTATTATTCAACATGAATATGATCATCTTGAAGGCGTATTGCTCACCGACCACATGACACCCCTCAAACGAAGTTTAGTAAAAAAGAAATTGGATAATATAAGTCGCGGAAATATTGCAGTTAAATACAGAATGAAATTTGCAATCAAGTAATTTCAATTAATCATCATCTTTTTTATAGTCGCCACGCTGCCAGGCTTCTATAAATGATTTCCAAGCAAACACATCAAAAATGCGCATCGGTGGATACTGCCCTGCATAATAAATTTTTTGTGCCAATTGTTTTGTTTGATAATCAGCATTCATATCGGCATCCATTGCCATTTGCTCGCCAATTTCTTTTAGGCGTTCGCGTTCCAAATTTTTCCGCGCTGTTTCATAGTTGTCGTCAGGTATATTATAAGCTAAAAATGCTTCTTTAAATTCTTCTTTAGAGGGCCATGGGTAAATAATGGTTTCAGCTAAATAAATAGTATCTCTTGTGAGCAATTGAATAACTGAATATTTTTCTTCGTTCAAAGTTTGCGGAATGATGTAAATACCTTCTTTAAATCCAACAGCGCTGAAATGTATAGTATCTCCTTTAGCGGCAACAAATGAAAAGAAACCATTGTAATTACTAGTGGAAGCTGTTTTGCTTTTAGAAGCAGTTATATTAGCATACGGTATAGCCATTAGGCTATCGCTTGTCATTACGATACCCGAAAATTGTATAATGCTATCAAGCGTTTGACTGTGTGCTTGATACATAACTAAAAAGCTAAAAATAACTAGGAGTTTTCTCATGGCTGAATAAACGTAATTCAAAGATACGTTTATTGCTGTTAACTAAGCATTAAATTCAACAGGTTTATATTATTATCAGAATGAAAAATAGGCTTCTTCAACTGAAAACATACCACTGTGGTCAACAGTATTAGTTGAAAGTGGCTTTCCGCCTAATGGTGCGGCAGTGAGCGCTGTTGATACAGCTGTTGTTTGCAAAACAGGGGTGGTTTGATGATCTGCAGCAGAAAAAATATAAGATTCTTCGGTTGCTACAATAATGCCAACATGTGCAAATAGCACTGAAGCAAGTAGGATGGTTCCGGTTAGTTTTTTCATAGCTGTAATTGATTTATAGTGCCAAATTACTGCTGCTGATTACCGATGCCAAGTACAAAATAGGAGGGGTTATCAAGGTAGTTTTATATGTTAAAATCCTGCAAAAGCGGTAAAACCCCTTATTTAATTGATGTTATTGAAACGTTAAATGAAAAATGTATGACAAAAATGAGGTCTTATCGGATTATGGAACATCCCTAAAAACAAAAAACCTTTCCGGCTGTCGGAAAGGTTATTGTTGATTTAACCCCTAAAAAATCAATATAATACTTTAATTTTTTTAACAATTTTTTGAGTTCCTGATTCTACACTCACAAAATAAATGCCTTCGCCTAAGTTGGTTATATCCACGCTAGTTAAGGTTCCTGTGATTTGGTGAGACGACATCTCCTGGCCTAACAAGTTCATTATTCTAATGGTTCCTGTAGTTATTTCTTCAGTTGCAATAGTTATATAATTAGTTGCAGGATTTGGATATACTTGCGTTGCATCTAAAGAGAAATCTTTACCTGCTTCTATTTGCTCGGTATCAGTATCTTTAGTAGCTGCATTGGTATTGGTATTCACCGTGCTAATTGATCCTGTTCCTTCTTCACTCAAGCTGCTAACGGTTCCCGTTTGAATTAAGTCAGTTTCATCAGGTTTTAACCCGCTTAAATTATCAATTTCGGGATTGTTAGTATCCTCAGAACGCACTTTGGCATTGGTTTGCGCAAACATTGCTGTTGCAGCTGAAACCAATAAAAATGTAAAAAATAACTTCTTCATAGCGGTAAATTTTGGTCTGCTTGATAATTTTTATATACGTATTCCTCTGTAATTAGTTTTAAAATTATTCACCCACTTAACACTTATTTAAGACAAATATAACTAGTTATCGGTTGGAATTTAGGTTAATATTTGTCTATTTTTTATATAAAGTGTTGAAAATCAATTAGTTAAAGTCTGTTTTTTGGCCTTTTTAAGCAAATATATCGGATTCGCATCCTGTTAGTTTGCTGTTAAGAACAAATCGTTTGTTAAATTTAACCGTTTTTATCCATGTTTCAAAATAAATCCATTGTAATTTTAAAAACCTTCACTACTCAGGAGGTTCGTCAATTTGACGAGTATCTCCGTTCCCCTTTCTTCAACAAAAATCAAACCATAGTTCAAGCTTTCGATATCATCAAGAGTTTTCATCCCTTGTATGAGCATCAAAGTTTGGAGCGAACGCAACTGTATAGGCTCATATTCAATAATGAACAATATGATGAGCAAAAGCTCCGATATTTGATGACTGACCTAACTAAGCACATAGAAGAGTATTTGTGTTACAAAGCGATTTCCGACGAGCAGATATTTAAATATCATCTCTTATTATACACCTACAGGTTAAGGCGATTAGATAAGGCTTTCTTAAATACCTTAAAGCTTGCCGAAAAAACACTCAACGATCAACCACGCAGAGATGTTAGTCACGCTTTTTATGAATATTTAATAGAGGAAGATCGATATCGATTTATGTCGGATCGACGCGAACATTTACATGAAACCAATTTGCAGCAAGTAGTTGATAATTTGGACAAGTATTACATTTTAAATAAAATGCGTTACAGCGCAGAAATTATTAATAATAAAAATGTTGTTGCCATCAATTACAAATTATTCTTATATGAAGAAATAATGAATCATATCAGGCATAATCCGATGGATTATGTACCTTCGGCAAAAATTTATTACAATATAATTCTTACGCTCACCGAACCGGAAAACAAACTTCACTATACCAATTTACTCGATTTATTAAAGGAGCATCATCAGTTATTTTCGAAAGAAGAAATATTTGAGATGTACGTGTATGCTAAAAATTATTGCATACGAAAAATTAACCATGGCGATGTTGAATATATACGAGAATTGTTTGATTTATATAAGGTGATGTTAAAAGATAAAATCATTTTTAAGGATAATTATCTTTCGCAGTTTGACTATAAAAACATTGTGTACCTAGGGTTGCGAATTAATGAGTTTGATTGGGTTAAAAATTTTATTAATAAATATAATGAACTTCTTGACCCGGCTATACGTCAAAATGCATTTACGTATAATATGGCTTACTATCATTTTTTTCAAGCCAATTACGATGAAGTTTTAACCTTATTAAGGTCTGTCGAATTTACCGATTTTTATTATCACCTCGATTCTAAATCGCTGTTGCTTAAAACTTATTTTGAGCTCGAAGAAACGGAAGCGTTAATAAGCTTAATTGAGGCATTCAAGATTTATATCAAGCGCAATAATTTAATTCCTGCATATCAAAAAACAGGTTATTTAAACATGATTAAGTTAACTTCCAAATTGTATAAATGGAAGTTAAATCCTAAAAACAACATTCAGGATATTGTTGATGAATTTAACAACACAAAACCGGTTGTAGACGTATTGTGGATGCGAAAAAAATTAGGGGAACTGCAATCGAAATCGGAAAAACTTACCGGCAATTGGCGCAAATAGCAGCGATTTGTGGGTAAAGGTTTTTTTTAATTTCGCTCTTTTTCAATAGAAATGCTAAGGATTAAGTATCGTAATTTTGGAATCCCGCGACTAAAATTCTTTATTAGCAACTTATTACACTACATTTTTTTGATTCTGCTATCTATGTTTGATGATTTCTATGCAGACTACTTCAAGTAATTTTGTTTGGTTTTAAAATTGTATCTTGCTATCAAATTGAAAAATTATGAAAATATTTACTTCTCTATTTATGATTTTATTTGCCTTAAATGCAACAGCACAATCAGGCATTCAAGAATTTACAACATCGGGTGCTTTTGAGGTGCCTGCCGGTGTAACTACTTTATTTATTGAAGTTGTTGGTGCAGGTGGAAGTGGTGGCGGAAATGGAACAGGCGGAGGAGGCGGCGGTGGTTATGCAAGTGGTAATTACACTGTAACTCCCGGTGAGGTGTTTGATGTTACAATAGGTTCGGCAACAATAGGAGATGGTATAACGCAATTTGAAGGGATTTTATATGCTACCAAAGGCGGTACCGGTGTATCAGTGCCAAACCCGGAAATTGGCGGCGGTGGAACAGGTGGGTTTGGTAACGGGGGAAATATTTCCAACTATACCGGTGGAGCAGGTGGCGGAGGATATTATACTTATTTCGGCGGCGGCGGCGGCGGTGCAGCAGGTGCAGCTGGTGATGGTGGAGTAGGTGGAAATACCATTGCATGGGTTGGCATTTGCTTAACTCCCGGTGGAGATGGCGGTGTTAGTGGCGGTTTACCCGGCGGAAACGGCGGTAAAGGCGCCGGTTTTATTGATGCTTTTTGCGGTGTTTCTGACCCTTCGGCCCCGGGTGCTAATTATGGCGGCGGCGGTGGCGGCGGAAATGGCAATGGCGGCGGACCATCAAGCGGTGCTGATGGTTATTGCAGAGTTGTTTGGTGCGCAGTTGATGCTACTACAACATTATCCGAAACTACAATTACAGCTAATACGGTAGGTGCTGCTTATCAATGGATTGATTGCGCAACCGGTGAAGCAATGGCAGGTGAAACAAATCAAGCTTTTACCGCTACAATTTCAGGTAGTTACGCCGTTATTGTTGATGATGGCATTTGCTCTGATACTTCGGCTTGCGTTGATGTGGAAGTTATTATAATTGGCATTGATGATTTAATGAGTAATACTATTAAAATTGCTCCAAATCCATTTGACAATACTATCAATATATCAGGATTAATTGGTGACGAACATTTCCAATTATATAATGCAACCGGTCAATTAATGGTGGAAGGCAATCAAATTGCGAATGCATATTTTGCTGATTTAATAGCCGGAATATATTTCCTGCATATTGAAAATGACAATTATAAAGTAATTAAAAGTATCGTAAAACAATAAACTTGATTAAATAATAAAAAAGGCACATGTGGAAATACATGTGCCTTTTTTATGATCAGAATTTAAATATCTAATAACTATTAATAATTCATTTCTTTATTGAATTATTTCTCCATCAGATGATTTAGCATCTTTGTTCCCCTCGCGAATGCGCTTGCCGAGCTCTTTCATCAGCTCCAAGCCAAGAAGTCCGCTAATAGGGCCGTTTGGCGAATCGCCACCACCGGTAATTAAAACTTCAGGAATTACCTTAACATTGTTTATGCCAATTGATTCAGTAATTTTTAATTGCGTGAAATTATCACCACCCATGGCTTCAACTGATAGTTTATATGATTCTGCATTTGATTTACCAATTGCGAGAATTTTCTCTGCTTCTGCGTTACCTGTTTTAGCAATTCGCTCAGCTTCGGCATCGGCAAGTAATTTAATTTTTTGAGAATCGGCATCTGCTAAAAGTCTGATTTTTTCTGATTCACCTGTTGCTACAATTCTTAATCTATCACCTTCGGCAGTTGCTTGAATTCTAATTCCATTGGCATCACCTGTTGCCTTTTTTACACTCGCGTCAGCAATCTTTTCGGCAATCACCACACCTTGATCTGCTTTTACCAATTCTTTTTGCATATCGGCTACTGCCGTTTCTTTTTCAAGTGTACGGCGTGTTTCTTGTGCCTTCATTTGTGTATCGTAAGTTACTTTTTGCTCTTCGGCAAGCTTGCGATCGGTTAATGTTTTCATTAACGTTTCAGGTGGAATAATATCTCCAATCAATGTGTCAACACCAAAAACGTTGTATTGCTCCAGTACTTCACCAATATGATCTTTAGCGCTTTCTTGACGCTCTTTACGTGATTTTAAGAAGTCGATTACATCTGCATCTTGAGCAGAGTTGCGGAAATAATTACCGATAGTTGGTTCTAGAACTTGCGTAACTAAATTTGCCATGTTACCAAATCGTGCTATTAC
>JANMLV010000291.1:0-9407 GCA_031372705.1 Bacteroidota bacterium
ACTAAATTATTTGCACTCGATAAATGTGATATTAAGATTGATGCTACCGGTTGGAAAAGCTACGATAAATCTGCTCAAGAAAAATTATTAATGCAATTTCGTTTAGCTTATTTAGATTATGCCGACATCTGGTGGTGTGAAATTTTGGGAACTGTTTTAGCTAACGATGAAGTTAAAGATGGCTTAAGTGAACGCGGCGGACATCCTGTAGAGAAAATAAAAATGCGCCAATGGTTTTTGCGCATTACCGAATTTGCGGAAAGGTTGCTGGAAGGCTTGAACCGTGTAGATTTCAGCGATAGTATGAAAGAAATGCAGCGCAATTGGATTGGCAAAAGTGAAGGTGCATTGGTGCAGTTTAAGTTGAAGGATTTTGACAATAATATAGAAATATTTACTACGCGGCCTGATACCATTTTTGGTGCAACATTTATGGTATTGGCACCTGAACACGAATTGGTTAGCAAAATTACTACTGCCGATAAACGAATTGATGTTGAAGAGTATATCAAGTATGTTAAAAGCAGAAGCGAGCGCGATAGAATCAGTGAAGTAAAAAAAGTAACCGGACAATTTACAGGTGCTTATGCAATTAATCCATTTAGCGGGAAATCAATTCCGGTTTATATTGCAGAATATGTATTGGCAGGATATGGCACCGGAGCAATTATGGCAGTTCCAAGCAACGATGACAGAGATTATGCATTTGCGCAAAAATTTGAAATCGAAGTAATTCCGGTCGTAGATCAAAGTGCATATCCAAATGCATTGCGTGAAGATAAAATTGGTGTAATGATGAATTCCGAATTATTAAATGGTTTGGAAGTTAAAGATGCCATTCAACAAATGCTTAGTTTAATTGAGGAGAAAAATATTGGCAAACGCCGAATTAATTATCGTTTGCGCGATGCCGGATTTTCTCGTCAACGCTATTGGGGTGAACCATTTCCTATTTATTACGAAAATGAAATTCCGCATTTACTTAATGAAAATGAGTTGCCATTACTATTGCCTCAGGTAGAAAGCTATAAACCTGCAGGAGCTGCAAAATCACCATTGTCGGGCATAACAGAATGGGTAAATTTTGAAGCCGGTAAAACACGCGAAACCGATACTATGCCAGGTTATGCCGGTTCGAGCTGGTATTTTTATCGATACATGGATGTAATTAATGAAAATGCATTCGCCTCGAAACAAAATTTAGATTATTGGCAAGATGTAGATTTATATATCGGTGGCACTGAGCATGCGGTTGGACATTTATTGTATTCACGCATGTGGAATAAATTTTTGTTTGATATCGGATTGGTGCCAAAGGATGAACCATTTAAAAAGTTGGTGAATCAAGGCATGATTCAAGGTGTTTCCAGAATTGTTTATCGTGTTAATGGGACTAATTTATTTGTTACTAAATCGGAAAAAGATAATTACGAAGTAACAGAATTACGCGTTGCTACAAATTTAGTTGTTGATGATGTTTTAGATATTGAAGGATTTAAGAATTGGCGTGTAGATTTTAAAGATGCTGAATTTATTTTGGATGGAGATAAATACTATTGCGGAAACGAAGTAGAAAAAATGTCGAAGTCGAAACACAATGTGGTAAATCCCGATGAAGTGATAAATGAATACGGTGCAGATTGTTTCCGTATTTATGAAATGTTTTTAGGACCATTGGATGCCGGCAAACCATGGGATACAAAAGGTATTACCGGGGTTCAAGGTTTTTTGCGCAAGTTGTGGCGATTGTTTGTTGATGAAAACGACAATATGCGTGTAAATTCGGAAACGCCAACTGATGCAGAATTAAAACTGCTGCACAAAACAATTAAGAAAGTAGGAGAGGACATTGAAAAATTAAGTTTTAATACGGCAGTTAGTGCATTTATGATTTGTGTAAACGAATTACAAGCTGCCAAATGTTATAAAAAGGAAGTGGTTGAGCAATTGCTCGTTTTATTGGCGCCATTTGCTCCATTTATTACAGAGGAGTTATGGCATAAATGTGGTAATGCCGATTCGGTTCATACCGCTGCTTGGCCTAAATTTAATGCGAGTTATTTAACCGAAAGTAATTTCAGTTATCCGGTTTCAATTAATGGTAAAGTAAGAGCAAATATTGAATTGCCGCTTGATATGCAAGAAGATGAAATTAAAAACATTGTGCTTGCACTCGAATCGGTTGTTAAGTGGACTGAAGGAAAGGAACCAAAAAAAGTGATTATTGTTAAAGGGAGAATAGTGAATGTGGTTTTGTAAGCATGCATTGCTTTCTAACTCCGCTGCACCATTCCTCTGCAAAAAATTGACTAATATTTATAACCAATGGCAACCGAAACAAATTCAAAGCAACCAACCATTCGCCTTGTTGAATGTCCTCGCGACGCTATGCAAGGTTTGCATGATTTTATACCGACTGAAACAAAAGTTGCTTATATCAATCAATTATTAAAAGTTGGTTTTGATATGCTGGACTTCGGCAGTTTTGTTTCGCCAAAAGCTATTCCGCAAATGGCAGATACACCTCAAGTTTTAGAGCAACTTAATTTGTCGGAAACGCGTACCAAATTATTGGCAATTATTGGAAATGTTCGTGGTGCAGAAGATGCTGTTAAGTTTAAACAAATCGATTTTTTAGGATTTCCATTTTCTATTTCTGAAACATTTCAGCAACGCAATATTAATTCAAGTATAGTTGATAGTGTTGAGCGTATAAAAGAAATAAAACAACTCTGCGACGACAATGGCAAAAAGCTGATGATATATATATCCATGGGTTTTGGAAATCCATATGGTGACCCTTGGAGTGCAGAGGTTGCAGCACAATGGGTGGAGAAATTAGTTGCCATGAATATTAAATACATTTCGTTGGCAGATACAATCGGTGTTGCCAATCCGGAATCAATTCAGTATTTATTTACCAATTTAATTCCTGCTTTCCCTGATGTAGATTTTGGCGCACATTTGCATACAACTCCTGATGCCTGGCTCGAAAAAATTGATGCAGCCTATAAAAGTGGATGCGTGCGTTTTGATGGCGCAATTAAAGGATTTGGCGGTTGCCCAATGGCAGCCGATGATTTAACAGGTAATATGGCAACAGAAAATATTATCCAATATTTTAATCATGAAAATGTTGCGCTCAATATTAATAAAAAAGAGTTTCGTGAAAGTGTGAGAACAGCATTACAAACTTTTCCATTAACTTGACCATTGCAAATTATACGTAAAATTGTTATTGCATTTTTAATCATTCTTTTTGCAATTGGAATTGGTGGTGTTATCCGACAATCTACTAATAAACACATCGATTTACCTTCAGCCCCTATACTAGCGTATCAATTTAAACTAAATGGGTATGATACAAATTGGACAGTTGTTAAAAGCCACACAATAAATGTAACAAATAAATATCTAATTGATACTCTCAGCAATCTGTTAGATAAATCGTATGGCATTGGCTCAGGGCCGGGAAGAAATATGACCAAGAATATTAGATTGGAAATGCTAGTATTAAATACTTTCGGGTATAAAAAATTTGATTTGCATTTTACCATACATGGTGATATCTATGTCGCGCAGTATTCCAAGCGAATGTTGTTTATGAACTTTTATGAAGGCATGTTTTATAGCTCTAGTATGCCGGATTGGTTTCTAAATATATTTTTGGAAAAAGGTGTTGATTTAAAAGCGCTGGTTGCCAAGGAATAAAGGTCGGTCGGCAGCGCTTTCTGCGGCTGGTTGAAAACCAAACCGTGAACAGTGTTTTCAGCACATTTACGCCCCTTGCTTTCTGACATACTTGGTAAGAATAACTATAACTTGTCCTTCAATTTTTCCTTCTATTTGTTCGGAATTATCATGTACCAATCGAATATTTTTCACAACAGTTCCCATTTTCGCATTTAACGAGGTGCCTTTAACATCGAGCGATTTAATTAGCACAATGCTATCGCCATTTTGTAAAACAGTACCAATTGAATCTTTATGCACTTCACTTGGTGTTGCATTATCATAATCGTCGTGCGATTTTGCCCAAGCTAATAAGTCATCACTTAAATATAACATTTCCATTTGCTCCGAAGCCCAACTTTCTTCTTTAAAACGATTAAGCAATCTCCACGAAAGCACTTGAATGGCAGTTAATTCACTCCAAATAGAACCGGATAAAAATCCCAAGTCTGCAGCACTAACTGTGGCTGACCTGTCGGCAATTGACATACAATTAGCACACAAAATTACATTGTTATCGGCGTTGGCTTTTGTTTGTGGAAGTATAGCATATATCTGTCCGTCGCCCGCAGTTCCGCATAATTCGCAAGTATGTCCGCTTCGTTCAATTAATTCTTGTTCTAAAGTCATAGTTAGTGTATTGAGGCTGCGAAGTTACCAAGAAGAATTTGGTATTTGGGAGAAAAGCACAGTAAAAGTATCTTATGCAATATATTTTTTTTAAATTTATTAAATGATTTGTAAGCGGCTATTCCACTTTAGATAATGAATTATCTCTAATTTGACAACTTTAATTATGAAATTTCTTTTAAATTAATAATTAAAAAAGGTTTATTTCTATCAGATTAAATTTGAAATTTTAATTATTATCTTTATTTTTGAATACCCTTATTTATTTAACCTTAAAAACTATTACAATGGAAAATTCCTTTTCCCCTTCTCCCGATGACGAAATCCGCGCTGAGAATGAAGTTAAAAAATTGCGATTGGAACTCGAGTTCGATGGTAATTTTTCCAAAATGAGTGATGAATTAACTCCTGAATTGGAGCAAGCATTTCTTAATCATGTAATTCATTTTGAAGAAAATTTCAAAAATGCAGGACAATGCACTATTTACGAAAAATTGGGTTGTCCTCACATCAGAGAAACAGATACCATCCCCGATAGTGAAATTGAACAAGAATACAGGAATCTACTTGGTTTATTGAACGCAAAGGGAATTGATTTTGATGCTTGTGCCACTTATGAAAATAGTAGTCGACTTTTCCATGCATTTATTACTCAAGAATTATTTCCTGTTATTACAACCGATTACCTAATAGCCGGAGGAATGCAATGTTTCGTTTATGAAGAATTTGTCCCAAATCATTTGTATGATATAAATAAATTGTTTGAAAGAATCATTGATTTTCTATTAGTTTCAAACAATCGAAACGAGACTCGAATTGATTCATTTTATTTTAAGACTGCTGATATGATTTGTGTTGATAGCAATGCAATAGATAATGAATCAATTAGTGTAACTGAATTTTTTGTTGCTTTCCCGCTCACAGCGGTGCAAAGTGTTAGTGAACCTGTAATTACTTTTTCTGTTTATCCGGATTGTAAACCCGGGGAAATTGAAGGTATTGCTAATGCTACCTTTACAATTCAGTATTCTAGAACTAATAAATTGGGAGAAACAGAATACTTTACTGGTGCCGGTGAAATTAATTTCGAACTGCAATGGAGTTGTTGGATTGGGACTATGGTTGATTTGCCCGGCTTGAGAATTCCAAGTTTTTAATAAGTTAAAAAATTCACCGTGAGAAACGAATTGTGGAGTTAGAGAAGCAGTTTAGGAAGTCGTGAATTAATCCTTCATATTATTACGTGCTCATTGTCTTTTTTTTGACGGATGAGATTACTTATAGATATAAGGCTCCATTGCAGCTTTCAATATCATAATCAATTCCTCATCCATATATTGATATTCATCAGGGATATCCAAAATCGTTATATCACATTGTGTAACAATTTCAGGGAACTTTTGTGATATAATTTGTTTGTGTTTCTTTTCCATCACAAATATTTTATCTGCCCACATTAAATGCTTTTCATTTATTTTAATGCGCGCGCCTTCATCTGTTCCTGCGGATTTAATTTCGTGATTGGGGGTGTTCTTAAAAATGGTTTCTGCGGTTAAACTTCGCCAGCGATTTTTTGAACAGATGAAAAGGATATGCATTTCAGTTAGATTTTTCGATTAAAGATAGGCTACAATAATTTTTATAATTGTCTGCCGGAACCGGAAATTAGGCCTTAAACATAGAAAAACTTCAAAAAATGTCACAAAACGTTAATTTTTGGATATTTTTTCTCGACTAGTCAGCCACACAACCCAAATTCTAATTTCTTCACATTATATTTACATTAAATTAACCTTATGCTCAAACGTTTGCTCCTCCTAATTTCCGCGCTAGCGGCTTACCAGATTCAAGCACAGCTTTATATCAACGAATATTCTGCGTCGAATTGGAAGCAGTTTGTTGACAACCACAATGACTACGAAGACTGGTTTGAAATTTACAATGCATCAGGAACCGATATCAACTTAGCCGGATATTATTTGAGCGATGATGAAGACCAATTAAATAAATGGGTTTTTCCGGCAGGTTCTATAATTGATGGTGGTGGATTTTTGAAAATTTGGTGCTCAGGAAGAAATGTTGTTGATGCAGGAAACTATCATACCAATTTTAAATTAACTCAAACAAAAAACAGTCCCGACCAAATTATTTTGTCAAATAATGCATTGGCAATTCAAGATTCCGTTACAATGATATTTACGCTTACACACCATGCGCGTGCACGAGCGACTAATGGAAGTGTCAATTGGAAAATTTGCACGGCACCAACACCGGGATTAAGTAATAATGGAGCAACAATGTTTGATGCCTATACCGATAGACCTGAAATGAGTGTCCCAGGTGGATTTTATACTGCCGGATTTAATGTTGGATTGTCAACTACAACAATTGATGGTGTAATTCATTATACATTAGATGGCACCGAACCAAAACAAATCGATGCCATATATACTGATTCGATTAATATTTCGGCAACAACTGTATTAAAGGCACGTGTTTTTGTGGATGACCCCAATATGCTGCCGGGCAGATTGGAATACAATACTTATTTTATTAATGTAAGTCATACCATGACCGTTGTTTCAATTGCAGCAGATACCTTGCTCGATTTAGCAAATGGCAATCAAGACCTTGAGCCTATTGGTTCTATTGAGATATACGGGACTGACCTCGACAGCAAAACACGTTCATACGGTGAATTAAATTCGCATGGGCAAGACAGTTGGGCAAACGATCAACGCAGTATCGATTGGGTGAGTAGAGATGAATTTGGATACAGTTATGCGTTAAAAGAAAAGTTTTTTGAAAAATCGGAACGCGAAGAATTTCAACGCATGATATTTAGAGCTGCCGGTGATGATAATTATCCTGCCGCACACCATGCTGCCAATGAAGGCAGTGCGCATTTGCGCGATGATTATGTGCAAATGCTTGCAAAAAATGATGATTTATTATTAGATGTAAGAACCTCGGCACGTTGCATTGTTTATTTAAATGGCCAATATTGGGGTGTGTATTCTTTCCGTGAAAAAACGGATGATCATGACTTTACTAAATTTTATTACAACCAAGGGAAATACGATTTGCAATATCAAATGACATGGGGAAATACATGGAGTGAATACGGTGGAACAGAAACATTAAATGCCTGGGATGATTTGCGTGAATTAGCCGAAGATCATGATATGACTGTTGATTCAAATTACAATAAGGTAACCGACCTACTTGATATTTATAGTTTAGTGGATTATATGTGTGTGAATACATCGGCAGTTTGTAAAGATTGGTTGGTTTATAATACTGCTGTTTGGCGCGGATTTAATCCTGCAGGAACACATCAAAAATGGGGTTATACATTATGGGATTTAGATGCCACTTTCGGATTTTATATTAATTACTCAGGTGTGCCTACAGTTGGTCCAACAGCTTTGCCATGTGATGTTGATGAATATGACCCTGCTTGGTTCGGTCCGCTGTTTTTTGATGGTGAAGGTCATGTGCGTTTAATGAACGATTTGCGTGAAAATCCGGAATTCGAACAATTTTATTTATCGCGATACACCGATTTATATAATACCACTTTTAGCTGCGAAAATATGTTGTTTTCACTCGATAGCATGATGGCTGTTATTGAACCTGAAATGGCTCAACATGCCGAAAGATGGTATGGTACATACGATGAATGGTATGAAAATTTTATGGAATTGCGCGGATGGATTGAAGACCGTTGCGAATTATTGTATACCGGTATGAGTGAATGTTATGAATTAACAGGTCCTTATGATGTTGTATTTAACGTAGAACCGGAATCTGCCGGATATATAAAAGTTAATACTTTAACGCATTACGATTTACCATGGAGCGGCACTTATTTTGGGGGGATGGACAATAAATTAATTGCCTACAGTAATAACGAAGTATTGTATGCATTTGACCATTGGGAATCGAGCCATGCAACATTTACTCCGGGATGGGATTCAACGGGAGCTGTGCTTACCGACAATGATACCATCACAGCTGTGTTTAGAATTCCAAATGCCATTGAACAAATTAATGTAATTCCGTTAAGTGTTTATCCTTCGGTGTTTGATGAAGCAATTGTTGTAAATTTCGAATTAAATGAAAGTGCAGATGTGCAATTATCATTATTTGATATAAACGGGAATCGCGTAGCCACAAAAATTGTTGGTGAAAATATTGCACCGGGACAACAATTTATTGCTTGGGATTTATCGGCATTTAATCTTGCCGCAGGTTTGTATGTAATCAGATTTGATGCTGACGATTATGCTAAGTCTGTGAAAATTATTAAACAATAAATAATTTATAGGTTTGAAAATAAAACGGCAGTCACTTTAATTATGACCGCCGTTTTTTTTTATTTAATTTTATGCTCTATTGTAACCGTATAAAATTCCGGAAGCATTACCTGTTAATTATTCCAATACTACAATCTTATCTTTAGGATACTTCACAGTATATTTTAATTCTAATTTCTGTTCGGCATCACTCGGAATATCCAACTCCCAGGTTATGATTTGCGTAGCGCCATCAATGTTGCCGGTTGGGTTTGTGCTACCATTTACCTGAATATCACTTTCTGCCGAAATCGGAAATTGGTCTTTAATTACAATATGAATTGGTTGTTGCTTGTTGTTGCGAATTTTAATTTCGTAAGCAACATTCTCGATATTGTTTCCACCTAAAAATTGACGCTGCGTAAACTCTTTCATTTTGGTGCGTTGAATTTGCACACTCTTATCTCTACCTAAGGATAATTGTAAAGTATCTGAAGCAAAGGTTGGATCTAAAATAGTTTTACCTAAGTAGGCGCCTTCAAAAAATAAGTTTGCTTCACCAACCAATAAATTTAACTCACGCCAATCGGTAATTTGAGCAGTAAGGAAAGCTTCGCGTTCTATTTTTGGTGCAGCATAATATTCAAATTTTGCATTTACTTCCATTGCTTGAATATCTATTGCCATAACTTTTCCATCGTTTAAAATGGTGTATGGTTCCACAATATCATACACAAATGTTGTTGG
>JANMLV010000315.1:0-20417 GCA_031372705.1 Bacteroidota bacterium
ATTCTCAGGTAGTTTGGAAAGGATTTCGTTTACGTTCATGAAACGAAATTCTGTCGTAAATCACTGATTATCAATGTCAGTTGTACACAGTGTTTTGTTTATTGCCGGTAGGTTGGATTTTCTTCCGAACAGTTGTGATTGAAAACCAAACCGCAGACAGAAAGGAAATTCCTTCCCGAGAAAAAAATTTGACTGAATAAATAGACAGCGATTACAATTCAAGGTGAAAACCAATTGCATGGCATTTCGATAAATACATCAATTTTATGCCATGATAAACCGACTCCTCACTCCTGTTCGAATTAAGGAATTTTTAAATGATTGGACCCTGCAGGATTATCATTGGGGGAAAAAAATAAGTATAAACACCGGCGAATTACCTGATACTAATGGCTGTTTAATTGCCATAATTGGTGTTAATGAAGCTAGAGGCAGTTTACAAAACAGCGGAAGTGCAACGGGAGCTGATATAATTCGGCAGCAACTTTACAGATTAGCAGTTAATGAATATCCATTACAAATAATTGATGCCGGCGATGTATTAATTGGCGAATCGGTTGAAGAAACTTACCACAACCTGAAAATGGTAATGGAGTGGTTTTTAGGGCAGCAAATATTACCTATTATTATTGGTGGTAGTCAAGATGTTACTTTAGGACAATATGCAGGCTATGAATTTTTAGGACAGGCTGTTAATTTAATGGTAATTGATGAGCGCATCGATTTAGATAATCCCGAATATTTGCCACCCGCTAGAACATGGTTGCAAAACATATTTCAGTTTGATCCTAAATATTTATTTAATTATGCGGGCATTGGCTACCAAACACATTTTAATTCACCTGAAATATTAAAAACAATTGATGTATTATATTTTGATGCCATCCGCTTAGGTCGCATCAAAGAAAATATACAATTTGCAGAACCTGAAGTAAGGGATGCCGATTTATTGAGCATCGATATTGCCGCAATTCGCGGAGCTGATGCACCCGGACATGCACATGCAACGCCAAACGGATTATCGGGTGAAGAAATGTGTCAGATAATGCGATATGCCGGAATGAGCGACAAAATAACTTCAGTTGGTATTTATGAATACAATCCGATGTTTGATAATCAAGAACTTACCGCTCAGCTTGTTGCACAAATGATATGGTATTTTGTTGATGGTTATTATAATCGGAAAAGCGATTATCCAATTGTATCGGAAAAAGATTTTACTAAATACATCGTTAACATTGCCGACAATGAATATGATTTAACGTTTTGGAAAAGTGTAAAAACCGGCAGGTGGTGGGTGGAAGTTCCATTTATTGTGCAGCAACGATTCGAACGTCACCAATTAGTACCTTGCGCTTATGAAGATTATGAAGCTGCCGTAAAAAACGAAGTGCCTGATAAATGGTTGCGTATTTTTCACAAGTTGGGGTAACTGCAATTTACATTTCACTTGCTCAAGAAATTATTAATTCAAGCTTCATCCCCCTTGAACCTTTTAGCAATATAGTTGCGCCTTTAAATTGTTGTTTGTTGAACCACTCCTTAGCATCAGCAGCCGATTGGAAGTGAATGACGCCCGGTGCTGTATGCGCTGCAAACAATGGCCCAACCGTTGCTGTTTGATTAAAATTACATTTACCAACCAAATCAATTATTGCTTGATGTTCTGCAAATGCATAATCGCCCATTTCTAACATGTCTCCAATAATTGCAATTTTATGTTGCGCTTTTAATGCTTCGAAATTATTTAATGCAGCTTTCATGCTCGATGGGTTGGCATTATATGCATCCATTATGAAGTAATTTCCATTTAGTAATTTTAATTCACTTCTGTTATTATCAGGAATATAGGCAGCAATTGCAGCATTAATTTCGTTGTAATTAACCCCGAAATATTTTCCGATACATGCAGCAGCAATTATATTATTTGCATTATAATCGCCAACCAAATTTGATTTTACAGTAATAATATCATCAATTAATACAGTTGCAAATTCATCATCGTGAATTATTTTGCCGTATGTATTATCCTCCTGATTGAAACCATATTTTATAGTTTTACCATAATTATTGAACAACGCCATCAAGGCTGTTTCATTGCTATTTATAAACAGTGTTCCTTTTTTTTGTTGCACATACTCAAATAATTCGGACTTGCCTTTTAGCACACCTGCTTCACCGCCAAATCCTTCCAAATGTGCTTTTCCAATATTCGTAATCAATGCAAAATCGGGGTTTGCATAAATGCAGTATGATTCAATTTCTTTTTGATGGTTGGCACCCATTTCAATAACTGCAAAATTGCAATCTCGCTTAATAGATAATAATGTTAATGGAACACCGATATGGTTATTCAAATTACCTTTTGTTGCTGCAACATTAAACTTTTTGCTCAGTACGGCAGCAATTAATTCTTTAGTAGTTGTTTTCCCGTTTGAGCCGGTAAGTGCCAGAACCGGAAATGTGAAGGTATCTCTATACTTTTTTGCCAATAATTGAAGTGTCGTTAAAACATCACTCACTACAATGCATCTATCATCAACTTGATATTGTGCGTCGTCAACCACACAACAAATTGCGCCCTTATCAAGTGCTGCTTTTGCAAAGGCGCCGCCATTGGAATGCTCGCCCTTTAAACCGAAAAATATTTCTCCCCCCGAAATATTTCTATTATCGATGGTAACTCCTGTAGAAGTTAAAAATATTTCAAATAATGCTTCCATTGCTTGTTGTATAACGGAGTAAAAATAAAAAAGCCTTCCGTGATTGCGGAAGGCTTTTTATATGTTTTACTAACATTAATACTTATTCATATTTCTGTTAGTCTTATTAAGCTTTTGTTGTTTCTTGGTTTTCTTGAAGTTGTTACCACCTTTAGTTTCATTATCTACATCACCGCCTAAGCGAATCATGCAGCAACGGAAACCAATTGTGCAGGTTGATTTATCTTCTTCAAGATAGCGACGTGAGCCCGGTGAACACCAGAATGCTTCATCTGCCCAAGAACCACCTTTATATACACGTGCATTATCGCTAATGAGTGTTGATTTACCATAATCGTAAGTTACGTTTGATGTAGAGTCACCATCGAGGTAATCTACAACATAACCTTTTTTATAGTTACGACGGTTAACTGCCTCTTCGTCTTTCACAGGGCGGTAGCGTATGCGACCCAATGAATCCAATAATGGATAGTTATCTTCATCTAAATCGCGTACTTGATATTCGTTACCACGGTAAGGGTTTAAATCTTCCATATCGAAATAAGTGTTAGCGCGATATACATCGGCAACCCACTCGTTAACGTTTCCGGCCATATTAAAGATACCGTAATCGTTAGGCATGAAAGAGTATACAGGAGCTGTAATAATTGAGTTATCATTTAACTTACCGGCAACACCCGCATAGTCACCTCGACCGCGTTTGTAGTTAGCAAGCATTTTACCTTGAGCCCATTTTTCTTTTGCAGAAGGCTCACGTAAACCGTTGCCATCCCAAGGATATATTCTTCTGTCGGTAATCATCTCATTACCTGCAACACGGTTACCAATTAAACCTAATGCGGCATATTCCCATTCAGCTTCAGTAGGTAAGCGGTAATCAGGTAACATAATACCATCTTCCATTCTTACCGGACGGCCCATTTTAGGATCAGCAGCATAAGGGCTGTAATCTTTTTTGCCTTTGTTGATACCGGTAGTATATTGCTGAGAAAGGTAAGTTTCAGATGTAAAGTTGTCTTCACCTGTTCCCATAGTATTAGGCTCAATAAATTTCTTTTGTGCGAGAATCATCTCGTTAACTCTATCTCCTCTCCATTTGCAGAACTCTGTAGCTTGCAACCAAGAAACACCAACTACAGGGTAATTTTGGTATGATGGGTGACGGAAATAATATTGTACATAAGGCTCATTGAAGGAAAGTTCTTCGCGCCAAACCAATGTGTCGGGCAATGAGTTTTTAATTACTTCAGGAAAATCGGGGAACTGCTTGGTAACCCAATATACATACTCGCGATAGTGCAGGTTTGAAATCTCTGTTTCATCCATATAGAACGACGAAACAGTTACACGACGTGGAATGTTGTTGAATTCGAAGGTAACGTCTTGCTCGGTAACACCTTGCGTAACAGTACCACCTTGAACGAGCACTAGGTTTGGTCCTGTTGCTTGTCCGTCGTATTTGTGTGCCTCAAAACCACCCCATTTGCTGTCGTTGTAGTTAAAACCGGTAACCGACGACTTTTTCTTGCAGGAAGTTGAGAACGATACAACTAAAACTGTAAGTGCCAAAAGCACCACAGGGTTCAGATTTCTTTTCATACTTTAATCTATTTTACAGAGTTAACGCAAATGTATAAAACTTATTTTTACATTCATAAAATGGAAGGGCAATCCAGCATACTTTTTTGACTATTCTTTTTCGCTTTGCCCGGATTGTCCTTAAAAGTAAACATTAGCGACACTTCATGCGCTCCACCGGTTAATCCCGACAAAGCCCCCAAACTCACATCATAGCTATATGAAAACTTTAACAATCCTTTACTTAAACCAACAAGCAAAACAACGTCGCTAAGGTTAGAAGTATTGTGTTTAAAGGCTAAACCGGTAAGAAAAATGCTTTTTTTAACATAAAACCCGGTTTGTATTTGCCCAAATCCGTTTTGTGCGGTGTATAAAGCGTAGGGATTAAACACAAGATCATCTTTTTTATCACCACCAATTAGCACACCGGCCTGCGCCGAAAAGCTCAAAGGCAAAGTACTCGCCGCGTTGTCATAAAAACTTACTTCCGGACTGGTAATATGCCCGAGCGACAAACCCAGGTATAGGTTTTTACTATAAAGGAGCATTCCTGCGCCAACATCAACAAACCCTGTTGTGAGTGCTCCCGGAACAGGCTCTGCTGTTGGATTTGGGTTGCCTGATATGTCGTTAAAGCCATATAAAATGCTAATCTGATCTAAAAATTGCAGCTCTTGCCAATTTAATTTGTATTGCGCATACGCGATTTGCATACCAAAATTAAGTGCCCAATTATATCCCAAACGAGCCTGGTACATGTATTGCAGCCCGAAATGGGTCGATTGCAAAGCTCCGTCACCCTGAACATCTTGATCTACATATACACCAACGCCACTTCTTATGGCATCAACATAGCCATCAAATGCTGCCCTGTAAGAAACATACGATTGAGGCATACTTGGCCATTGGTCGCGGAAATTCAGGATAATTCGCGGTTGATTTGATGCCCCTGCAAACGCCGGATTTATAGTTGTTTCGGACGCATGCCATTGGCTGTACCGCAAGTCCTGTGCACTTAATTGACCAACAGTGAACAAAATGCAACAGCATACCGTTAACCTAATAAACATAACCTGTCGCGAAAATGACAACTTTATGGCAATAATCTTATGATATTTGCGTTTTGGGTGCAAGTTTAAACCTGATATTGAATTATATTTAACGAATTAAAATGTTTCGCAAAACACTCCATCTTCTATTATCGACTGCAATGTTAACGTGTTTAGCATCGAATGCAGTATACGCCGGTGAACAAATTTCGGTGGATCGCACACTCAATTGGTCAGCAACGTTGCGACAATTTTCCAATTTAGAATCAAAAGCAGGTGAATCGGTTCAGTTTGATGGTGCGTCATATCGTTTTGTAGAGAATACTATTTTGCCGGAATATGGCGAATCTTTTCCAATTACAGGAACAGCATCGGTTAGTGTGCGGTTAGAAAATGCAGTGTATGAAAAGTTAGAAAATGTGAGTGGGAAATTATTAGAAGGATTAAATATTCAACTAACTAATAATATTGAAATAACACATGCAATCGGATATGCACAAAAACAAGCGCAATTGGATGTTATTTTTATTCCTTTACGCAAAAATGCCCAAACAGGCAATATTGAAAAGCTAATCAGTTTTACATTAGTAATTAACACTTCAGGAAATGCAACTACATATAAAACTACCGATGAAAATGAATTTGCTGAAGGCTCAGTTTTAGCTAGCGGAAATTGGTATAAAATCAGTGTGCGAAAAGAAGGCATATTTAAAATTGATCGCGATTGGTTAAATAGCAATGGCATAGCCGGAACTGTTTCTTTTAGCACCTTCGGCGTTTTTGGAAACGGCGGCGGGATGCTACCTGAATCAAATGCTACATTCAGACATGACGATTTACAAGAAAATGCCATTTATAAATTTGATGCTAACGCAAATGGTTTTTTTGACGATGGCGATTATATTTATTTCTTCGGACAAGCGCCACATCGTTGGAGTTACAGTGAAGCATTAAATAAATACACTCACGCTAATAATATTTATTCAGATAAAACTTATTACTTCATATCAACCGATCGTGGCACCGGCAATTTTATAACTGATTTGCCAACCATACCTGATTTTAATATGACTACCTCATCGTATGATATTATGTCATTTGTTGACAACGATTATGTTAATTTACTTAACTCAGGCAGAAAATGGTATGGCGATATAATTGATATTTATAATCCCGAAAGAAACTACACTTTCTCATTCCCTAATATTATAACAACAGAAAATATTAATATCCGCGCAAGCGCAGCAGGTTCAAGCCCTTCAGGCAGTATTGTGTTAAACACTTCAGCAAATGGAACAAGCCTTCCGGTTGATATTGTAATTTCGGAATTAGTGCCGGGTTTCAACGAAACATATGCTTATGAAAATGCTATTGAAACACAATTTTTACCAAATGCCGATAATATCACTATCGGATTAGAATATTCCGGTTCTTCTATTTCAACAGCATGGTTAAATTTTATTACTTTAGTCGGGCGTGCTGAATTAACATATAATAATCAACAATTATATTTTAGAGATGCTCGAACCTTAGGTGATGCCAATAGCACTAAATACACCTTATCAAATGCACTTGCAGGAATATTCATTTGGGATGTTACTAATGCTACCGATGTTAAAAACCAACAATACACCGTTGATGCCGACTTGAGTATTGTTGCATTTAATTCAGAATCCGATACATTAAAACAATATATTGCATTTAATCAAGCCGATGTATTTCCCACTTCTGAAATTACATTTGAAGAGACAGTTGCTAATCAGAATTTACACAATATTGCATTTCAACCGGATTATGTAATTGTATCACATCCTGCATTTTTATCGGAAGCACGCAGGTTAGCAGCATTTCATCACGATACACAAGGTTTAGACACAATGGTGGTAAATGTTTACCAAGTATATAATGAATTTGCTTCCGGTGCACAAGATATTAGTGCTATTCGCGATATGATGCGCATGTTTTACGAACGCGCAGGTGCTGATACAGATTTAATGCCAAGATATCTTTTATTATTTGGCGATGCATCATTCGATTATCGTTTTCTTGCATTTAATGAAGAAAAAAATACGCTGAAAATTCCTAATTACGAAAGTGTTGAATCGCTCTCGAAAGGTATATCATATGGCACTGACGATTTTTTTGGATTTTTAGATATTACCGAAGGCGATAACATTGAAGATGCTGCAGAAAAGCTCGACATCGGCATTGGCAGATTGCCTGTTGTAACCCAAGAAGAAGCAACACAAATGGTGGATAAAATTATTCATTACAAATCGATTGAAAGCTTGGGCACATGGAGAAATGGAATTTGTTTTATGGCAGATGATGAAGATTATAACCAGCACGTTAAAGACGCAGACTTACTTGCTAATTTAGTTAAAACAAATCAACCTGTTTACAACTTAGATAAAATATATTTCGATTCGTATCAACAAATTCCCGGTGCAGGTGGCGAGCGATATCCGGAGGTTGAAACAAGCATCAATAACAAAATATTTTCCGGCGCTTTTATCATGAATTATTTAGGACATGGCAACGAACAAAACTGGGCTCAAGAAAGAGTGCTTTCGGTTGACGATATTAATGGATGGGATAACTATGATAAACTGCCTTTATTTATTACGGCAACATGTTCATTTTCAAGATACGACAATCCCGATTTGCGCTCAGCGGGAGAATTAGTTTTATTAAATCCAACAGGCGGCGGTATTGCATTAGTTACAACTGTTAGATTGGTATACGCTTCCGGCAATTACGATTTAAACAGGAATTTATTAACGCAATTATTTATTAAAACCGATGGTGAATATCCAACATTAGGCGACGCAGTTAAAAAAGGAAAAAATGCAGTAACAACCGCAGCAACAAATAATCGGAAATTTATTTTATTAGGCGATCCGGCTTTGGTGCTTAATTATCCTAAATATAATATTGCAACTACGTTTGTAAATGGATTAGATGTAGCATTAGTTGCCGACACATTAAAAGCACTGGAAAAAGTAACTATTAAGGGCGAAGTAACCGATGAAGCCGGTGTTAAACTATCTTCATTTAACGGTATTGTATATCCTGCCGTTTACGGCAAACCTGCAACCATTAACAACCTGGTAAATGATCCAACTTTTAGCGGTGTTGGCGGATATGGCCCGAGTCAACCATTTAGTTTTGAACTGCAAAAAAATGCGCTCTATAAAGGAAAAGCCAGTGTAGTAAATGGCGAATTCGAATTCAGCTTTATTGTACCTAAAGATATTTCCTATAGCTATGGTGCAGGGAAACTGAGTTACTATGCCGATAACGGACTGGAAGACGCAAACGGTTACAATACAAATGTGATTATTGGCGGCACAGCCGACGATGCGCCTGCAGACACAGAAGGTCCGTTGGTTGAAATTTTTATGAATGATGAAACTTTCGTTTTTGGCGGACTTACCGATGAAAATCCGGTTTTATTGTTAAAACTTAACGATAACAGCGGTATCAATGCGCTCGGAAATGCAGTAGGGCATGATATTACGGCTACTTTAGACGAAGATCAGCAAACAATGCTCAAGCTAAATGAGTATTACGAATCTGATTTGGATGAATACCAAAGTGGAACAGTAGCCTATCCGCTTACCAATATTGCAGCAGGCAGACACACCGTAACTGTTAAAGCATGGGATGTTTACAACAATTCAGGTGATGGTTACACAGAATTTGTGGTTGCCGAAACGGCAGATTTGGCACTTAGCCATGTATTAAATTACCCGAATCCATTTACCACAAACACTTCGTTTTGGTTTGAACATAATCGTCCGGGCGATGTTTTGGATGTTAAAGTTGAGATATTTACGGTTAGCGGAAAACGCATCAAAACCATACAGGAACAGGTTTCCACCGAAGGTTATCGCGTTGATAATATCGAGTGGGACGGCCTTGATGAGTTTGGCGACAACATTGGAAAAGGGGTATATATTTATAAGCTGACTGTTAAAGCTGCAAGCGATAATTCAAAGGCAAACGAATTTCAAAAACTGGTTATACTAAAATAGTAGTCGCAAACGTTATGAAGAATTACTATTTTTGCAAACCCAACACTATAAGATAAGATATGCGGAATTTTATGAAATCAACATGTATGGCTGTCGCCCTGATTGCCCTTACAACAACTACAAAGGCTCAGATTACGATTGGAGCAGATGGTGATGAATACCTCAATACAGTAACCACAGCGGTTCCGTTCTTGCGCATTGCGCCTGATGCGCGCGCCGGCGGTATGGCTGATGTTGGCATTGCAACAACACCTGATGCAAACTCTATTTTTTGGAATGCCTCAAAACTGGTATTTATTGATGATGAAACACCAACCGGATTATCTTTAACCTATACACCATGGTTAAAAAACTTGGTAAATGACATATACTTAGCTTATTTAAATGGATACTGGAAAGTAGATGAATTATCCGCAGTTAGTGCCTCATTGCGCTATTTCTCTTTAGGAACAATTACGTTTACTGATGCCTCGGGCAATGTTTTACAAGATTTCAGACCAAATGAATTTGCATTCGATGTTGCCTATGCGCGTAAACTCGGTGATAATCTTTCAGCCGGTCTCGATTTAAAATATTTATTTTCTAACCTAGCAACAGGACAGGTAGTAAATGGCGTAGAAATTAAGCCTGCTCGCGGTGTTGCTGCCGATATCTCGATGTTTTATACTAATACATTTGATACAGGCGATAAAGATTCTGAAATTGGTATTGGTTTAAATATCTCCAACATCGGTAATAAAATAACTTACACTTCAAGTATAGAAAAAGATTACATCCCTACTAACCTCGGTATTGGTGTAGCTTACGGTGTAAATTTTGATGATTATAACAAATTAACCTTCGCACTTGATCTTAATAAATTATTAGTTCCAACACCGGATAGCGCGGATTCAAATCCACAAAACGGCATTCCCGACTTTAAAGAACAAACCGTTGTTTCAGGTATGTTGAGTTCTTTTGGTGATGCTCCAAATGGTATCAGTGAAGAATTGCACGAAATTATTTATTCTGCAGGTTTAGAATATTGGTATGATGAAAAATTTGCTGTAAGAACAGGTTATTTCTTTGAACATGCAACAAAAGGTGGTCGTCAATTTTTTACCGTTGGCTTAGGTTTGCGTTACAACGTATTTGGCCTCGACTTTTCTTATTTAGTGCCAACAAGCAGCAATCAAAATCCTTTAGATAATACATTGAGATTTACTTTATTATTCAACCTCAATGCCTTAGGCAGCGAAGGTGGTGCCGAACCGGCAGAATAATAATTCAACATAATATTTAAAAAGACGGTCGATTGGCCGTCTTTTTTTTTGCCCCATGAAATTTTTTTGTTCGATTGTCGTTAGTCAGTTATTCCATTTATTAACTGAAAACCGAATGATGCTGCCTAAAAAAATTCTCATACCAATTGCATTTATAATATGCTCATTAAGTGATTTAAGTGCTCAAATTCCGCCACCACTTGCAGCTACCGAATATGTGAATATTATTTCTACAGCTGTACCATTTTTACGTGTAACAACTGACTCCAGATCAGGTGGAATGGCCAATACTGGTATTGCCACAACGCCCGACCCTGCTGCGTTAACGCTTAATGCTGCAAAGCTTGCATTTATTCCTGAAAATGAACCATTCGGAATTAGTTTCACCTATACACCCTGGCTTTCAAATCTTGTTCCCGATTTGTATATGGCAAATATTGCGGCCTATATTAAATTGAATGAGAAACAAACTATAGGAACCGGCATACGCTATTTTTCTTTAGGCACACTCACTTCAACAAATGCCAACGGTACAATTATCGAAGAAATTCGTCCATCAGAATTAAGTGCAGATATTTGTTATGCGCGTAAATTCGGCGATCATTTTTCGGCAGGTATTACCGGAAAATATATTTATTCCAATCTTTCAGTATACAATGGTTCGACAATTAACAACGGCAAACCGAATCATGGTTTAGCAGGGGATGTAACTTTTTATTACAACAATATCATCTCCCCAAAAATAGATTATGCAGCCGGATTAACTGTAACCAATATGGGCGGAAAAATGTACTATACAAACAGTATTACGGAAGATTATTTGCCAACTAATTTAGGAATTGGAACAGCAGTTAATATACATCCAAATTCAAATCATACCATTTCAATAACCAGTGAAGTAAATAAATTACTTGTGCCAACACCTGATACTATTGACACAAACCCCATGAATTATATTTATGACTTTCATGAATATAGTCCGATTAAAGGCATGCTTGCTTCATTTAATGATGCACCAACCGGCCTTTCTGAAGAAATAGATGAAATTAATTTTTCGGCAGGCATTGAATATTGGTTTAAAAAGCGTTTTGCACTGCGCAGCGGCTATTTTTATGAGTCACCATCAAAAGGCAATCGCCAATTTTATACTTGTGGTTTAGGTTTGAGGTATACTTCGTTTACGCTGGACTTAGCCTACAAATTGCCAATTGAAGCCGAGTTATTTGCCACTTCTCAAACGCTTAGTTTGTCGCTACAGTTTATCTTAAAAAAAGGGGAATCCTAAATTCATTATTTTTTTCTTATCGAGCTACCCAACCTTTTTGAGTATACTTGCGTGTATAGGGTTAATTCATACAGATTAATCCATTACAAATAAGAAAAAATGAAAAAACAGTATTACTCCTCTCTCCTTTTTGCCTTGTTAGCACTGCTTTCGCTAGGCAACAAATTATCTGCTCAAGATTGTTCAGCAGACTTCAATGCCTTAATAGACGGACCCGATGTAGCTTTTAATGGCATAGCAACCGGCTTAAGCCCAAGCTATGTTTGGAGTTTTGGCGATGGCACTTATGCATATACTGAAAACACCGAGCATACCTATACCGTTAATGGCACTTATTTAGTTTGCTTCTCTGTTTATGCAGCAGATTCATGCTTTGCTTCTTATTGCGACTCCATACTAATTGAAGGTGCAGCCGGTGGCGATTGTAATGCGCTATTCAATTTTGATGCTTTTGGAGAAACAGCCTATTTTAATAACTTGTCGACACCTGCAGATGTAACCTCTTTCTGGAATTTTGGCGATGGTGCAACTTCCATGGAAGATGACCCTGCACATACATTCGTGCCCGGCACGTATGAAGTTTGCTTAACAGTTTACGGTGTTGACTCTTGCACAAGTGATTATTGCCAGGTAATAACCATTTTTGAAGGTGTTGATTCATTGGGATGCTCCGCTTATTTTTCATTTGATGAATTTGGTGGAACTGTCGATTTTACAAACTTGTCGGATGATGGCGGTTTTGCGGCTGATTACGTTTGGAGTTTTGGTGATGGAAGTGAATCGTTTGTTGAAAATCCGACACATACTTTTGATCCGGGATTATTTACAGTTTGTTTAACTATTTATACTGCCGACAGTTGTTCCAGTACTTATTGTTCAACAATATTAATAGGAGGCATAATTGATACCGGTGCTTGCGCAGCTGCGTTTGAATATACCGTTACCGGAACACTTGCCGATTTTACAAATACAAGCGATGGCGGCGGTGCATTTATTACCGGATATAATTGGGACTTTGGTGATGGTGCAACTGCAACAAGCGCAAATCCGGAGCATAATTATAGTTTTTCAGGCTCCTATAATGTATGCTTAACCATATTTACATCCGATTCATGCTCTAGCACTTATTGCGAAGTTGTGTATATTTTTGATGGCGATACTACAGATTGCAATGCTGATTTTAATTATGATTTTGGCATCACAGCTTGGGGAATTTTTACAACAAACTTATCCGATGCAGGTGGCGCCGCAGCTGAATATCTATGGGATTTTGGTGATGGTGAAACTTCTTTAGATTTTGAACCCGTTCATGAGTACACAGTTGGTGGAACCTACTTAATTTGCCTTACCATAACAACACCTTTTTGTACTGATACCTATTGCGAAACAGTAATAATTGCACCAACGGGAATCGACGAATCCATAATATTTAATTCGCTGCAAGTTTATCCAAATCCTGCTAAAAATAATATTACCATTTCCTTAAAAAATGAAACAGCAACTGCTGCAATAATTAATATCACTGATTTAAATGGTCGGTTAATAGCTAACTTATTTTCAGGTGTTTTAATTGCAGGCGAACAAACAATCAACGCTGATATTAGTAATCTGGCTGAAGGAATTTACTTTATCCATATTACTTCCGAAACCGGCGAAAATGCAGTAATCAAAATAGTAAAAACTATTGAATAAAAGATTTTCAGGTTTAAGGTTGAATAAGTAAAACAGGCAACTCCTCTCCTGTTGTAAAACCCCTCGCAAGCCGAGGGGTTTTTTATTTGTATGTGTAAACAGCAGGTAAAAATGGTGTTGGATAAGCGGCATCAATGTATAACATACTGCTTCACCCTACTAAAACAGTTATAAGTAGCGGCCTGTTCTTGATAGGTCTTACCTGTCATTTTACTAACTTTGCCATACATTTAGCTATATGACAGACGTTCAACCATACCAACCGAAGCATAAAATCAGGATTGTAACAGCAGCGAGCTTATTCGACGGACACGATGCGGCAATCAATGTAATGCGCCGAATAATTCAAGCTACCGGCGTTGAAGTTATACATTTGGGGCACGACAGAAGTGTTGAGGAAGTGGTAAACTGCGCCATACAGGAAGATGTGCAGGCTATAGCCATGACGAGTTACCAAGGCGGACATACGGAGTATTTTAAATATATGTATGACCTGCTCAAACAAAAAGGATGCGCGCATATTAAAATTTTTGGGGGCGGAGGTGGAACCATACTTCCTTCGGAGATAAAGGAATTAGAAGATTATGGTATTACTCGCATTTATTCTCCTGACGACGGTCGCGCAATGGGCTTGCAGGGAATGATTAATGATTTAGTTCAAAAAAGCGACTTTGCAACAGGCATAAATTTGAATGGTGAACTTAAACACCTAACTGCCGATAAAGATTGGAAAAGCATAGGCAAATTAATATCAGCAGTTGAAAATAATACAGCAGATGCTGCGGGCATCATGACACAGGTTGAAGTATTAATAAAAAATAGCAGCACACCGGTTTTAGGAATAACCGGAACAGGCGGAGCCGGAAAATCATCATTAGTAGATGAATTAGTGCGTAGATTTTTAATTGATTTTCAAGATAAAACAATTGCTATTTTATCGGTTGACCCAAGTAAACGCAAAACCGGCGGTGCATTATTGGGTGATAGAATTAGGATGAATGCGATAAACAATTCGCGGGTTTATATGCGTTCGATGGCAACGCGGCAAGCGAATTTGGCATTGAGTAAACACGTTGATGAAGCCGTAAAAATTTTAAAGGCCGCACATTTTGATATTATTATTTTAGAAACATCGGGCATAGGGCAAAGTGATACTGAAATTACAGAACACAGCGATGTGTGTTTATATGTAATGACGCCGGAATACGGTGCTGCGAGTCAGCTCGAAAAGATTGACATGCTTGACTTTGCCGATTTAATTGCGATAAACAAATTTGATAAACGCGGGGCCCAAGATGCATTGAGAGATGTGCGCAAACAATATCAACGCAACCATAAATTATTTACGGTAGATACGGAAAAGATGCCTGTTTTTGCAACTATTGCATCACAATTTAATGACCCGGGCACTAATCAGTTGTATCGAAATCTAATGGATACCATTAAAGCAAAAACAAAAGTTGATTTACATTCCGACTTTCATATTACGGATGAGATGAGTAAAAAAATATTCATCATTCCTCCACAACGCACACGTTACCTCGCAGAAATTTCAGAGAGCAATAGATCCTACGATAAAAAAGTAATTGAACAAAAAACAATTGCACAAAATTTATATGCTTTACATACTTCTAAAGCAATTGTAAGTGATGAAGAATTAAAAAATAAATTAGAAGCAGAATATCAAAAATTCGCCAAAAAAATAGATGGCGAAAACATGGAACTCATTCAATCGTGGAGTAAAAAACTAGCGTCTTATAAAGATGAATATTACCTATTTAAAGTTCGCGATAAAGAATTAAAAATAAAAACACATTCAGAGAGTTTATCGCATTTGCAAATTCCAAAAATCAGTTTGCCGAAATATGAAGCGTGGGGCGATATTTTACAATGGCAATTACAAGAAAATGTTCCGGGTGAGTTTCCGTTTACATCGGGCATTTATCCTTTCAAACGCGAAGAAGAAGATCCAACCCGCATGTTTGCCGGCGAAGGCGGACCCGAGCGCACCAATAAACGTTTCCACTATGTTAGCTTAGGCATGCCCGCAAAGCGCTTATCTACTGCATTCGACAGCGTTACGCTTTATGGTAACGACCCTGATTATCGCCCCGATATTTATGGAAAAATTGGTAATAGCGGTGTTAGCATTTGTTGTTTAGATGATGCAAAAAAATTATACAGCGGATTCGATTTAGCAGACCCAAAAACTTCGGTATCGATGACAATAAATGGTCCGGCGCCGATGTTGTTAGGATTTTTTATGAATGCAGCTATTGACCAGCAATGTGAGAAATATATTCACGAACATCAATTAGAAACAGCTGTTGAAATAAAAATTCAAGAAATATATAAAGGTCGCGAACACTTGCGTCCTAAATACAACGACAACGATTTACCGGCCGGCAACAGCGGACTTGGCTTATTATTATTGGGTGTAACAGGCGACCAAGTTTTACCTGCCGATGTTTATGCAAAAATTAAAGCATACACTTTAAGCACGGTGCGCGGAACTGTTCAAGCTGATATATTAAAAGAAGATCAAGCGCAAAACACTTGTATTTTTTCTACCGAATTCGCATTGCGATTAATGGGAGATGTGCAAGATTATTTTATTCAAAATAAAGTGCGCAATTTTTATTCGGTTTCCATTTCAGGATATCATATTGCAGAAGCAGGAGCTAATCCAATTACGCAATTGGCATTTACATTGTCTAATGGATTTACTTATGTAGAATACTACTTAAGCAGAGGCATGAACATTAACGATTTTGGGCCAAACCTTTCGTTTTTCTTCAGCAATGGCATAGACCCTGAATATGCAGTAATTGGTCGTGTAGCCCGCAGGATTTGGGCCAAGGCAATGAAAATGAAGTATGGTGCCGACGATAGGACTCAAAAATTAAAATATCATATTCAAACCAGCGGCAGAAGTTTGCATGCACAGGAAATTGATTTTAATGATATTAGAACAACGCTGCAAGCATTATATGCCATTTACGATAATTGTAATTCATTGCACACCAATGCTTATGATGAAGCCATTACAACACCAACAGAAGAAAGTGTGCGCAGGGCAATGGCTATTCAGTTAATTATTAATAAAGAATTAGGATTAGCAAAAAATGAAAACCCGATTCAAGGTTCGTTTATTATTGAGGAATTAACCAACTTAGTCGAGGAAGCGGTATTATCTGAATTCGACCGTATAACTGAAAGAGGTGGTGTGTTAGGTGCAATGGAAACGATGTATCAGCGTGGAAAAATTCAGGAAGAAAGTTTGTTTTATGAAACATTGAAGCACACCGGTGAATATCCGATTATTGGAGTAAATACATTTTTAAATTCGAAGGGTTCGCCTACAATATTACCAATTGAAGTAATTCGAGCCACCGAAGAAGAAAAAGAATTACAAATTACTACGCTTAAAAATTTGCATGAAAAAAATGCGGCACTAACTACTTATCATTTACGTCATTTACAAACAACTGCCATTCAAAATAATAATATGTTTAAAGCATTAATGGATGCGAGTAAATTTTGTTCGTTAGGGCAAATTACTAAATCGTTGTTTGAGGTTGGCGGGCAGTATCGGAGGAATATGTAAGATATAGCTCCGTAGGTGAATTTCTGTTCTTTTGTCTTGATACAAAAGAACCAAAAAATCAAGGCTGCATTGCTTTGCGCAAGTGCAGCTAACGACACGCGCGGGGCGCGGACGAGGCGCCAGCAGTATTTTTAGTGATAGTGGTATTTTGAAAACGAAGCAAGTTTTATTTAATCGCGAATATTAATTGGTAGCGCTGCGCCCGCTTGGTGAGTCGAAGCATCGGTACTTTTTTGCTATCGTAGCTAAAGTGTCGCAAGCTGCACTAGCACCAAGCAATGAGGCCGGGGATAATAATTGGCAAAACTGCAATGCATTAACATTACTTCCAAGTTGTAATTAAATTCGGTGCTCTGCCGAATCTTCGATTCGGAAGCGGCTTCTTGCGGATTGCATCCGCTTATAGATTTGTATTTATTGTAGTAATTATTAATATGATGCAATTGGTTAATGTGTTATGTGAAAATTATTAATTCACGACTACGAAGTTATTATACAAATACACCTCTAGGCCATGGTTGGTGTTTCTCACCGACCATTACTACGAAGCTACTATTGTCAATCTTGGAATCAATTAGTGAATTAATTTTTACTGCGAATGCCAATCATATTGAGATCTCAAATTTTGTTCACCCGATAGCTATCGGGTTTGCTCAATCTTGTTCAATGGCTGTTTAAATAATTTATTGCATTTGCTTGGTGAATCGAAGCATTGTCACTTTTTGCTATCGTAGCTTAAGTGTCGTAAGCTGCACTAGCGCAATGCAATGAGGCCGGTTACAATATTTGACAATGCTTCAATGCTTTAACATGACTGCGAAATTAAAATGAACCCTTAAATGGCTCTGCCGAATCTCCCGATTCGGCTGTGGCTCCTTGCGGATTGCATCCGCTTACGGATTTTTATTTATTGCAGTTATTATAAATATGATGCAATTGGTTAATGTGTTATTTGAGAATTTTTAATTCACGACTACGAAGTTATTATTCAATTACACATCCACGCCATGGTTGGTGTTTCTCACCGACCATTAATACGAAGCACAAATTTCCACTCTTGGAAATTAATAGTGAATTAATTGTTTGCTCCGAATTTCAACTTAATTCAAGCCTCAAATTTTGTTCAATTTTGCTCAATCTTGTTCAATGGCTGTTTAAATAAATCCTGTTCACCGGCTGTTTAAATAATCATAATTACGAAGCAACACTTGGCAATCTTGTAAAAAATTATTGAATAAATTGATTGCTCCAAATGACATAAATAAAAAAGCCGGCTATGCGAACACAACCGGCTTTGAAAAACTAAACTTTATTTTTATTGAACAGAAATGTTATTTGAATAAATAATCTGTCCGTTTTTAACAACTACAACTTGATATAATCCTGCAGGTAATCCGTTAAGATTAAATTCGTGATTATTAGCAACAATTGTTGATTGTTGAATCATTCTTCCTGTAATGTCAGTAATAATTGCATTAGCAGAAATGAATGCAGGATCTTCGAAAGTTAAATAAGCAGTTCCTGTTGTAGGTTGAGGCCAAACAGAAACATTGCCAATAACATTATCGTTAATTCCAGTTTCACAACCAACACATAATCCCCAACAAACTGCATCTAAAGTAGCTGCGCCTGTAACTGTGATTAATCGATTTGTAAATCCGTCTTCAGTAATAACGCAATCATCACCAGGGGTTAATTCTTCTTGTCCAGTCCATGCATCATAAGCAAATTTAAATTGGTGATCGCCTTCAGGTAATACTATTGAAAGTTCCCAAACATTGTCACCATCTAAATCGCTCATTGGCGCACAACCACCGCACCATCCGTTGAAGGTACCATTTACTTCAGGTGTAGTAAACGGTGCAGCTACAGTACTCATATCTACTTTAAATAAGATAGCGTGAGTTGACACTGCAACATCGCATGAACTGCAACTTGCCCAACAAACTGTATCTAAAGCAACATCTTCAGTTACAACTAAAGTTCTATTTGTAAAACCGAATGCAGTAATTGTACAAGGTGAGCCTTCTACTAAAGTTTCAGAACCTGCCCAAGTATCATAAGCGAATTTATATTCATAAGTACCTGCTTCTAGTGGAATAGTTAATTCCCAAACATTATCGCCGTCTAAATCGCTCATAGGAGCGCAACCACCGCACCATCCGTTAAACGTACCGTTAACTTCAGGTGTTGTAAATGGTTCAGCAACTTCGTTCATATCAACTGTGAATAAAACATCATAAGTAACTGCTGCGCCGCAATCGAGGCAACTTCCCCAACATACAGGAGCTAATTCCATATCTGCATTTACTTCAAGTGCACGATTAACAAAACCGCCATCAGTGATAGTGCATTCGGCACCGTCAATTAAAGTTTCAGAACCTGCCCATGCATCGTAAGCATATTTAAATTGATAAGTTCCTTCAGGAATATCGAGTGTAGCAGACCAAATACCATCGCCATCAGGGTCAGATAAAGGATTGCAACCACCGCACCATCCATTGAAAGTACCATTTACTTCAGGAGTAGTGAAAGCAGCAGCAACTTCATTCATATTCACATTGAATGTTACGCTATATACTGCAGGCTCAGCCGGTTCACCGAAGTAAACATCGTCGAAATAGTATGTTTTTTCACCTGCAACTGCTCCGGTAACACCGAAATTGAAGAAGATGGAAGCTTTGTCGTAAAAATAACCGTAGTTAATTTCTGCAGTTCCTGCAGCTTCGTTTAAAAAGTCGAAAGAAAGTGTTTCCCAATCTCCCGCAACAGTTGTTGTCGCTTCAGTTTCAACCGACTTAGTTGGATCTAGGTGATCTTCAACTTTTAAACGAACTTGAATACCTGCATCAGGCGACCAAACTCTAACTGTCATTAAAGTTTCAGTTGCAGTAAAAGGAATTTCATTTGCAAAACCTGAACCTGCACCATCCGTTACAGTTGTTCCTGCCCATAATTCAGCAGTAGCAGATTTAATTGCTTTAGCTACCATATTAGTAGCATCGGTAGGATCAATTTCTATTGTTGAAGCTTCAGCACCACCAAATCCGATTAGGCCGTATTCAATATCAGCCTCATCGAAAGTTACAGGTAAATCCATTTGAGTAACATCAACTACACCGCAATCAGAGCAACTACCCCAACAAACGGTTTCCATAGTAACATCACCGCCATCAATAAC
>JANMLV010000014.1:0-24847 GCA_031372705.1 Bacteroidota bacterium
AATTACAAGAAGGTGAAATTGAAGGGGCAATTGATTTTATTGATGAAATAGAAAGTCCAAATTCAGATAGCAGGTTAATTGAATTATTTACAGTTATTGGTGAGCACAATGCTTCACAGTTACTTCTGTATTCAATTGATACTAATGAAGATCTAGCATTTGAAACTTTGTATTCCATTTATAATGAAGTAGAGTCAGAGGGTAGTGATGTTGACTCAATTTCGAATCAAAAAGTAGACGAGCTTATAGGCGTACAAAACAAAAATACTATCGCTGAAGTAGAGGTGCAGAATTTATTGAATCAAATCGATCCCTCATACTCTTACCCAGAAATTATAGACCCGATACCTGATATATTTTTAAAAGAAGATTATCAAATTATTGATGGCGAAGTTCTTTTAAAGGTATTCCCTGTCCCAGCTGATAATATTATATTTTTGGAGTTAACCACCGGTTCTAAAGTAAATGGAAAATTGGAAATAATAAGTTTAGGCGGTAACGTAATATCAACAAAAGCCCTAAATAACGTTGATTCTAACCAAATTATATGGATGGACATCAGTGCTATTTCGCAAGGGATTTATTATTTAAGAATATTAGATAATAAATCTCAACTCGTTGCAATTGGAAAGGTAATTATTCAGCGCTGAAACAATTAAACTATTAAAGAAATTCTACGGCAAAGTATATGCGAAAAAAAAGAGGCTGTTCAAAATGAACAGCCTCTTTTAATTTAATTCCTTAAAACGCTTGCATTTCCACCAGCTTTGCATACAATCCATTCTTTGCAATTAATGCAGTATGGTTGCCGCGTTCCACTATTCTGCCTTCTTGCATCACGATAATTTCATCGGCAAATTGGATAGTAGATAAACGGTGTGCAATAACAATTGAAGTTCTATTTTTCATCAATTTAAATAAAGCATCCTGAACTAATTTTTCACTTTCAGTATCGAGCGATGAGGTTGCTTCATCTAAAATTAAAATTGGGGGATTTTTATAAATAGCGCGTGCAATTGTAATACGTTGGCGTTCACCACCACTCAGTTTACTGCCACGGTCGCCAATAATGGTTTGATAACCATTTTCGAGGCGCATAATAAATTCGTGTGCATTGGCTACTTTCGCTGCTTTAATTACATCTTCTTCTTCAGCGTTATCGATACCAAATGCGATATTATTAAATACAGTATCGTTAAATAAAATCGATTCTTGTGTTACAATGCCAAGTTGTTTACGCAAGCTGCCAATGCGCAAATCGCGAATATTATAATCGTCAATTAATATCTCACCTGATGTAACATCGTGATATCTTGCTAACAAATCGGCAAAGGTAGATTTACCCGAACCTGAAGGCCCAACCAATGCCACCATTTTGCCTTTTTCGATGGTGAGACTGATATCATTAAGCACAGGTTTATCGGCATACTGAAAGCTAACATTTCTATATTCTACAGCGCGTTCAAATGTTTTAATATTGGTAGCGTGTAAACTTTCTTTAATATTAATTTCAGCATCCATTATACTTTCAATGCGCTCGAGTGAAGCCGTTCCGCGTTGAATATAAATATATGAATTAGCAACATTGCGCGCAGGGCCCAACATATTTGCAAAAACTAAAATATAGCCCAAAAATTTCGATGCATCAAATCCTTCTTCACCGTCTAAGATTAAATTTCCGCCATAATACAATAATGCAGCCACCACACCAACGCTTAAAAACTCAATAAGCGGGCTCGAAACTTGCCATCTGCGTACTGCTTTAGTTGCTAATGATTCTAACTGTCGATTCTCCCGTAAAAATTTAGATTTTTGATAGCGCTCAGCATTAAATGCTTTAATAATTCGCAATCCTGAAAGTGATTCTTCGAATAACGACATTAAATAACCCAACTGCACTTGTTCGCGGTGCGATTTGCGTTTTAATGATTTACCTATTCTGCCAATTACAAAACCTGCAACAGGCAATAAAATGAGCACAAATAATGTTAGGTCAATACTCATCCACATCATTGCAATTAAGAAAATAAGCATCGTAACCGGGTCGCGGAAAGTAGATTCGATGGTGTTCATGATGCTGTTTTCCACTTCCTTCACATCTGTACTCATACGAGCAATAATGTCGCCTTTTCGTGTTTCGCTGAAATAGGCTAACGGCAGTTGCAAAATTTTATCATACACGCCTTGTCGCAGTTCGCGCACAACACCCGTGCGGAGCGGAGCTAAATAATACAAGGCAAAGTATCGAAATACATTTTTAAAGAAAAACATGACTACAACACCTAAACTCACAACCAAAAGACCTCTTTCTGCCCCATATTCGCTTACAAAACGCGCAAATTCGTAGTTCAGGGCATTCAGCAATTCTTTTACCGACCATCCAAATTCAGGCTTGGAGGTAGGTGGTTCAACCATTTTGAAGATAATTTGCAAGAATGGAATCACCATTAAAATGGAAAAAAGGTTGAAGAAGGCATAAAACAGGTTAAAAACGAAGTTCAGGATGGCATACTTCCTAAATCGGCCTACATACTTCAATATCCTAAGATAACTTTTCATAACTAGGCACAAATTTACAAAATCCTGTCCTCGGTAATGTTGAATGCGAGAAACACAGTAACTTAGCACATTATGGACAGCAGGAGACAAAAGAAAATCGGGCAGCTGCTACAGGACGAGATGAGCACTTTCCTTCAAAAAGAAGGCGCCAACTACTATGGCAATAAATTTGTGACTGTTACGGAGGTTAGTATTACCTCAGACCTACAGAACTGCAAGATATACGTTAGTGTTTTCGACAAAAACGAAGGCAGCAAGGTAGTGGAGAATTTAAATAGTCATATTGGTGATATTAGACGTCGTTTTGGTCGCATTATGCGAAATTCGTTGCGTATAATACCTGATATGGTGTTTTACTTAGACGAAACGTTGGATAATGTATATCGTTTGGAAGAAATATTTAAAAAAACCAAAGAAGAAGATAATAACCCGCCGGCATGAAGTTTACGTTGAGGATAGCTTGGCGATACATTTTTTCAAAAAAATCGACTAATGCCATTAATATTATTTCAGGCATTTCGATGTCGGGAATAATTATTGGCAGTGCTTCACTCATTATTGTACTTTCCGCTTTTAATGGATTTGAAAATTTGGTTGCGCGATTATACAGCACCTTTTATCCTGACATTACCATAACACCTGCAGTTGGAAAAGTATTTGTTCCCGACAGCACAAAAATTGCAAAAATACAATCAATTGAAGGCGTTAGTTATATTTCTGAAACGCTTGAAGAAAATGTGTTATTGGCATACAATAAACAAGAACATATTGCAACCATAAAAGGTGTTGATAGTTTTTATAGTTACGTAACTGCTGTTGACGACAGTGTTTATTATGGCGAATATATTCTCGATTATAATTATTTAAATTACACACTCGACTGCGCCGTTATGGGTTCGGGTGTTGCATCAACATTAAATGTGAGTTTGGGTTTAGACTACCCTGCTGTGCAGATATTTATTCCGAAACGCGGTGCGCGCAGTTCAATAAACCCGCGCAACACCTTTGTGCAGCGAGGCATTCAGCCGATGGGTGTTTTTCGTATACAACAAGAGTTCGACAGTAAATATGTAATTACATCAATCCAATTTATACGCAGTTTGCTCGACTATGAAAATGGCGAGGTAAGTTCAATAGAAATAAAAACTGCTGATAAGGCGAATGTTGATGCAATTATGGACGAGATTACTTTAATTATGGGCGATGATTTTGTAATTAAGAATCGTTTTATGCAAAACGAATTTTTATATCGTGTTATGCGGACAGAAAAATGGGCTGTGTATTTTATTCTTACGTTTATTTTTATTGTAGCTGCATTTAATATGATTGGCTCAATTGCGATGTTGGTTATTGACAAGAAAAAAGATATTGGCATATTGCGTTCACTTGGTGCAACAGAGGCAACCATTCGAAATATATTTTTTATTCAGGGTGTATTACAAACTTTAGTAAGTATTGGCATTGGTTTTTCAATCGCCACAATTTTATGTTACCTGCAAATGCAATTTGGCTTGGTGACCATTCCCGGAACGGGCACATTTGTAGTTACTGCCTATCCTATTGCATTGTTATGGAAAGATTATTTGAATGTATTTCTTACCGTTTTTGTTATTGGATGCATTGCGTCGTATTTTCCTGCATATATGGCAGCAAGGCAAAAGTGGTTGTTTAGGAGTGAATAAAAAAAAATCCCGATAACAATTTGCTACCGGGATATAAAAATCTATTAAGGAAACATCAATTCCCAAATTCATTCTCCTCCAAATCCTTTTTTTCTCTGCGTTTTTTTGCTTTCGACTGCATTCTTAGGTTGAGCATTTCCACTATTACCGAGAAGCCCATAGCTACATAAATAAAACCTTTTTCAACGTGGCCTCCGCTACCTTCAATAAGTAAGCTTACACCAATCATAACGAGGAATGCGAGGGCAAGCATTTTTACTGTTGGGTGTTTTTGCACGAAATTGCTGATTGGATCGGCTGCTACTAACATTATTAAAACTGCAATAATCACGGCAATAATCATAATTATCACTTTATCGGCATCAACCATACCAACTGCTGTAATTACTGAATCGAGCGAGAAAACGATATCTAAGACTAAAATTTGAAAAATTACCGACATAAACGAAGGCTTCTTCATTTTCGGGTCGTTTTCGTGTTCATCGCCTTCAATTTTGCTGTGGATTTCGGTTGTAGCTTTATAAATGAGGAATAAACCGCCTGAAAGCAGCACTATGTCTCTACCTGATATACCATGACCAAAAACTGAAAATAAATCCTCTTCCAAGCCCAAAATCCAACTTATGGACAATAACAATAGGATTCTGGTTCCCATTGCCAACGCCAAACCTACACGACGAGCGCGTTTCTGCTGTTCTGCCGGTAGCTTGGTTGATAAAATACTGATGAAAATAATATTGTCGATACCCAAAACAATTTCGAGTACTGTTAGAGTTAATAAGGCTATCCACGCATCGGCGGTGGCAAATATTGTTATATCCATTTTTGTATATTAAAGTGCAAAAATCCTATATAAATGTTGGTTTTGCAAAAACACTTATCCCTTTGTGTTGGCTTTGGTCATTTACTGTAGGACGTTTAAGGGGTCTCAATATGGTTAAACAATGTAATAAAAACCAATAACCGTAAAAACACCCGTTCATTTTTAATGCTTAAAACTCCCTGAGCTGCCTCTGTCTTTGAGTATTGAATTCAAAATCAATGACATAAATACTCGTTTTGTAGGCTTTAACCTTGTAATTTTACCCTTAACAGTATGCAGTCGCTGAATGAAACCAAATTCAAAATTTAACATTTTTTCTTTCCAAAAAACGCCGGTTCAACAAACCTACTTGGCACTTTATCTGCTATTTGGTGCTATTGTAATTGGCGTGATTGGTTTTATGATGATTGAGCACTATTCGTTGCTCGATGCCTTTTACATGACAGTAATTACATTGGGCACAGTTGGTTTTTCGGAAGTGCATCCATTGAGTGATGCAGGAAAAATTTTCACGATATTTTTAATTATTTTAGGATTGGTAATTTTCGGGTTTTTTATAACCCAGATTTCACGCTTTGTATTGGATGGAGAGTTCGTTCGAAATTTTAAATTGTACAAAATGAAAAAGCATATTAATTCGCTGCAACAACATACCATCATTTGTGGTTATGGCAGAAACGGCAGAGAGGCCGCAAGGGTATTGAAAAAAATTAATACCGAAATTGTAATTATTGAAAGCGACGCATCGAAACTGCATAATTATCCTGAAAACAACGATTATTTATTTTTGAATGCAGATAGCACGCGAGATGAATCGCTCATTAACGCCGGTATTTTAAATGCAAAAGCAATTATTACCACATTACCTGACGACGCACTAAATGTTTTTGTTTGCTTAACTGCAAAAGAATTAAATCCTAATATCAAGATTATTAGTCGCGCCACACATGTTTCCTCCATTAAAAAACTTAAAAGCGCCGGTGCCACTAATGTAATTATGCCCGATAAAATTGGCGGAGCGCACATGGCTATGCTGGTTAACAATCCTGATATTGAAGAGTTTATTGATATTATGTCGACCACAACAGGTGAAGACTTTATGATACAAGAAATTACATCAACAAAAGATTTTATTATAGGTGATATTGATTGTTGGAGATTAACAGGTGCAAGTATTATAGGACTTAAATCTATGGAAGGAAAATTTATTATTAACCCTTCTCCGGCCGAAAAAATAACCAAAGGTGATGCTGTAATTATTATGGGCTCTAAAAAACAAATCGAATTATCTTATTCACTATTTAATTAAAATAAATATGGTAAACGACATTAAAGAATTGTATAACAATCATCTTGACAAAAATATTGCAGAGATTGAATTATACACCAATGAAAATGACATTTGGGCAATTGTTCCGGGTATATTAAACAGCGCAGGAAACCTCACCTTGCATATTGTTGGCAACCTCAACTTATTTATTGGCGAAAATATTGATAAAACGGGGTATGTGCGGAATCGAGAAGCGGAATTTAGTTTGAAAGATGTAGCCAAGAGCGAATTGGTAAGCATGTTAGCATCAACAAAAAAAATGATTGACACTTGTTTGTCGAAATTAGACAATCAAGCACTTGCTCAACCCTATCCTACTGACAAATTTGGTGAAGGACGAACAATAGGCTATGCTTTAGTTTATTTGTTAGCTCATTTAGACTATCATTTGGGGCAAATTAATTACCATAGGAGATTATTAAACAAATAAATTAATTTTACGGCAAAACAGGTGCATGAAGGAAGTAGTATTAGGTATTGATATTGGTGGAACCGGAATCAAGTTTGGTTTGGTAGATCGTGATGGCAACATTATGGTGACCGACAAGGTTAAAACCAAAGGCTATCCCAACCCTGACAAATTACCTGCCGACCTTTTAAAATGGTCGATAAAGCAATGCAATAAGCATAAAGTTAAAGTAATAGGCGTGGGCATAGGAACACCAAATGGCAATTACTATAAAGGAACTATCGACTTTGCTCCTAACCTGCCGTGGAAAGGGGTAATTCCCTTAAAACAGTATTTTGAGGAAACTTTCTCAGTACCGGCTGCGCTAACTAATGATGCGAAGGCGGCCGCTATAGGCGAAATGTATTTCGGGGCTGCCAAAGGCATGAAGGATTTTTTATTTATAACACTCGGCACCGGATTGGGCAGTGGAATTGTGGTGAATGGCAATGTTGTATATGGCTACGATAGCCTTGCCGGTGAAGTTGGCCATACTATTGTTTATAGGAGCGGTCGCGAATGCCCTTGTGGACGCAGAGGTTGTTTAGAACAATATGTCAGTGCGCCGGGAATTGTAAAAACGTATTACGAGTTGCTCAGAGAGCAAAATCTAGATGAGTTCAGAACAAGCATTGGCAATATGATAGATAGTGCCGAGCTATACACTAAAGCATTGGAAGGCGACGAAATGGCTATCGAAGCATTTAACAAGACAGGCGAAATTCTTGGCTTTGCCTTATCGAATTCAGTATGCTATACCAGGCCCGAAAAAATATTTTTGTTTGGTGGATTAGCTCAAGCCGGAGATTTAATTTTTGAACCAACCATTAAATCTTTTGAAGCTTACTTATTGCCAATTTATAGAAATAAAATTCCGATTATTCCTTCAGGATTAAAAGAAAGCGAAGCAGCCATACTTGGCAGTGCCTCGCTTATTTGGAAAGATTTAAATTGAAATTTATCGAGCAACAACAAAGCTTGCAGATGCACTTCCTGATGCTGCTGTAGCATTTATATAATAAATACCGGAAGCTAATTGAGGTAAAGTTATTTTAATAGAGGCTTGGCCTCTGCGCTCTTCTGTAAATAAAATGCTTCCTGAAGCAGATGTTATAACAATATTTATGTTTTCATTCAACATAAAATTGCCGGTATCAAAATTAATTACGTCACCCGTTACCGGATTGGGATAAAGTTTTAGTTTGGTTGGTTGGTTGCTTTCATTATTTATGGCAACTGCATCTTGATCCAGATACCAATATTTAGCAGTAGTGTCGGTGCTAAAAAAATCGAATATTTGTTGTCCCATTTTGTACTCCCCTTGACCCGAAAGGTGCAAGCCATCACCTGATACATCTACTTCGCAGTCTAAAAACAAACCGTCAAGTCGAGGTGTTGAGCCATCGGTCCAATGGTACGAGCCCCATGTTACCAATGGTATTTGCGCACTTGGGCCGCTACTTTCATATCCCGGTTCATTATCAATTGCTTTTTCAACAAGGAATTTAATAGCCCAACCATTTAAATAATCACGTGGATATAACAAACCACCCGAAACTTCAGGATCAATTGGGTCAGCGAATCCTGAATAAGCGCGAGCAGAAATATAGGTAATTTTTACATTAGGGAACAACGATTTTACTACCGTTAACAATAAGCGGAAATCATTCATTAAAGCATTTGGCGCAGCAGGAAACGTGGTGTCATATGAGTTGGTATTATCTTGTTCAATCCATAGCACTTGCACTTGTTCTGCACTTAAACCTTCCTCAGATAGTTTATTAATAACGCCACTCCAATAATTATCGTCAATGTCGTACATTTTCTGAATGCCTTGGCCACCCATACAAACATTAATGATGCTTAAGTAATCATTAACAGGTTCATAATCATCTGACCGTTCTATAAAGTTTTGGAATTCTGTCATTGGATTAGAAGCACCTATTCCCAACATCACAATTTTCCCGCTAGCAGCCGGATCTCCGTCAACATCTAATGGCTGAATTTGCTGTACATTATTTATGCATTGATTCAAGTGTGATTCAGGACGTGTATTAGTTCCCCCCGGGTACAATCCACCTTGAACACCATTATAGTATCCCGCTGCTAAATCTATAAGAGGAATGTTACCTAAGTGGTCATTAGAGCAATCCTTTTGAGCAAAAGTTGGAAAAGAAATGCCAATGAAAATGGCAACGGAAAAAATGGATACTTTGGTCATACGTTAATTTGCGTGTGTGCTTGTTAACGAAGGAATGACTTATTTGTAAAAATAGGCAAACATTGTGCAATAAATTAAAACATGATGTTTAGGGCGTTTCAGCACTTAACATTTGCTTAACTTTCTGACAACCAGTAAAATATGTGGAAATGTTCCACACACTTGCTGATACAATGCTCTTGCTGAAATTTATTACCTTCATCGCATGAAATATTTAACATTGGCAGCCATACTATTTGTAATACAATTAAAAGCACAAAATGTTTCACAATATGTTAATCCATTTATTGGAACAGGTGGACATGGACACACCTATCCCGGTGCAACATTACCTTTTGGCTTTATGCAATTAAGTCCGGATACCAGGCCTAACGGATATAACGATTGGGATGGAAGCAGCGGTTATCATTACAGTGATTCCATTATCTATGGATTTTCACACACCCATTTAAGCGGGACAGGTATAGCAGATTACTGTGATATTTTATTAATGCCAACAATAGGCACTCCCAATACAGTTAATATTAAAGACAATAACCCAAAACTTGGATATGCTTCTGCATTTTCACATCAAAAAGAAAAAGCATCGCCGGGCTATTATGCTGTGCAGTTGGAAGATGATAATATTCAAGTTGAATTAACAGCCACTACTCGAGTGGGCATGCATAAATATGTTTTTCCAAAATCGAGCCAGTCGAATATTATTCTTGATTTAACACATCGAGATGCGCTTTTAGAAGGTAGCTTTATTGAAGTAATTTCTCCAACAAAAATTCAGGGTTTACGACGCTCATCATCTTGGGCAAAAGATCAGTGGTTGTATTTTGCAATAGAATTTTCGCAGCCATTTACTATTGCAGGCGTTAAAGATACCGCCGGTTTCAGCAAAACCAGTAATGCCGGATTTAAACCAATAATAATGAGCGGCAATGAATTAAAAGCCTATTTTTCATTTAATACCACTACTTCGCAAACTGTTATGGTTAAATGTGCACTATCATCGGTTAATTGCACCGGCGCTTGGAAAAACATGCAAGCTGAATTACCGCATTGGGATTTTGAAAAAGTTAAAAACGAAGCCGCTTATATTTGGAATTATGAATTAAGCAAAATTGCAGTTAGCAGCATAATAGATGAAAAAAAATCGCTGACTGATCCTGATAATAAATTAGTGATATTTTATACAGCTTTATATCACAGTATGTTAGCGCCAAATATATATGAAGATGTAGATGATCAATATCGAGGACGAGATAACACCATTCACGTTTCCAATAATTTTAATAATTACACCGTATTTTCTTTATGGGATACATTTAGAGCATTACATCCACTGCTAACAATAATTGACCCTTCAAGAACCAACGATTTTGTACAAACATTTATAACGCAATATGAGCAGGGCGGTCGATTGCCCGTTTGGGAATTGAGCGGTAATGAAACAGAATGTATGATTGGCTACCACGCCACAAGTGTAATTGCTGATGCAGCTGTAAAAGGTATTACCGATTACGATATACAAAAGGCTTACGCAGCGATGAAACACAGTGCGAACCTTGATCATTTCGGATTATCGTATTATAAAAGCAAAGGTTATATTGAAAGTAACGAAGAACCCGAATCTGTTTCAAAAACGTTAGAGTATAGTTATAACGACTGGTGCATTGCGCAAATGGGGAAAATGGTTAATGCACCTGCCGATGAAATTAGTTTATATAAAAAACGAGGCAGTAATTATCTGAATTTAATTGATAATGGTTTTGCGCGTCCGCGATTTAATGGTGGCTGGTACAACCCCTTTGATGCTACCGAAGTTAATTTAAATTATACTGAAGCCAATGCATGGCAATATTCATTATTTGCGCCGCAATCAGAAAATTACGAAGCAATTTTCGAAAAAAGGCTCAACGAATTATTCACAACTAATGCCGGAACTTCAGGTCGGCAGCAAGCTGATATTACCGGATTAATTGGTCAGTATGCACATGGCAATGAACCGAGCCACAATTATGCATATTTATTTAATCGCACAACAACGCCTTGGCAAACACAATTTTATGTAAACAAAATCATGACCGAATTTTATAAAAATACACCCGATGGATTAATTGGCAATGAAGATTGCGGACAAATGAGCGCTTGGTATGTGTTAAGTGCAATGGGTATTTATCCTGTTTGTCCGGGCAAACCGGAATATGATTTTGGCGCTGCCATTTTCGATAAAATGGTAATTAATTTAGAGAACAATAAAAAATTAACTATCGTTGCCAATAATAGAACTGAGCAGAACATTTATTTGCAAAGTATAAATTTAAACAATAACACTATATCCGAATTAACTATTTCGCATAATGAAATTATTAACGGTGGTACTTTAACTTTTAATTTTACCGATAAAAAAGAATTAGCAATTAAATCGGCGCTGTCGGCCCAACCTTTAGTTGCTAATTACATTGCGCCAATAATAAGCGGACCGGGCAATAGCTTTACAAATAAAACCGATATTCAAATTTCAACAATTCAAAAAGAGGGATATATTGTTTATCGCATAAATAATAATGCTGAACAAACAGTGAAAATAACTAATAAACCGCTGGCTTTTACAATCGATACCACCGCAACAATTACGGCAACGTATTGCGCCTATATCGATAACCCGTTGAGTTTTTTAATTGATTGTTCAGGTGTTGCTAAAGCAACGTTTACACAACGAGATAATAATTATTCAATACTATATCAAACAAAATATAGCAGTCAATATACAGCAGGTGGAGCAACCGCGCTTATTGACGGTTTGCATGGCGGTGCTGATTTCAGAACCGTTATGTGGCAAGGATGGTGGGGTGAAAACATGGAAATTGTTTTAGATTGTGGCACTAAAAAAACATTTACCAAAGTAGGTGCGGGATTTTTACAAGATGTAAGAAGTTGGATTTGGATGCCTAAACAATTGGAAGTATATGTTTCTAATGATGGCAAAATTTTTACGTTACTCACTACAATAAACAATACAATTTCAACTACGAATTACGATTCAAAAGAAATACAAAATTTAACTGCACAAGTTCCGTCTGCAAGTGCCAGGTATATAAAATTTAAAGCAATAAATTTTGGTACAGTGCCCGATTGGCATCCGGGAAAAGGTGGTAATGCTTGGGTTTTTTGTGATGAGGTTTGGGTTGAGTGAAAAGATTTTGTGATTGAACAAAATTGAACAAAATTGAACAAAATTTTGGTGAGGGGGTGGAATGAGGTTAGGTGTTTAAATTGTAGTTGCTGTTTGTAGGATGTGCTTGTTTCCCCAGTCTATTCAGCCGGGCAAGCGCAATTCCGATTGCATCGGAACGCAAAAGAACCCACGCAGAGGCCACAAAATCCATACGATGTGTGCTTAAAAAAATGATGCGGTTAGACCACAGAGAATACTCAGGGGACTAACCGCATACAATAAAAACTAATTAAATATTTTACTATTTATTGATAATTAATTTTGAATCATACAATTTTCCATCTACAATTAATTGTATTTGATACATGCCGGCGGGTAAAATTGCAGGGATATTAATTTGCATTGCTATATGGTTATTACTAAACAACTGTTCGGCATTAAAAACTACCTCACCTAAATTGTTATACATTAGCAATAATGCATTACCACTGTATGCATCAACAAATCCGATATTAATATGTACAATATTGGTTGCGGGATTTGGGGAAATAATTAACGTTTCAGCATTGCCATCACCAATTTTGCAGCTGGAAGTAACTATAACTGAAGTTGAATTTTTAAAACAACCTGAAACATTTGTTTGCTTTACGTAGTAAGTTCCAATTGTTGTTGCAGTGTAGGTATTCGCGGTTGCACCCACAATTGCCACACCATTTTTAAACCATTGGTAGGTATCGCCTGCTTTACTAGCTGTTTTTAAGGTTACACTTCCCGCTAAACAAATGTCTAAACTACCAAGTGCGGTAATGGATGGATTTGGTTTTTTATTTGCGGTAACACTAATAGATGTTGATGTTGCATTGCAGCCTCCGGCTACACTAACTAAAACAGAATAATTACCGGTTTTTGATGCAACATACGTAATTGCTGTTGCTCCCGAAATATTAACTCCATTTTTCTTCCATTGAAATGAATAGCCCGTTCCTGCGCCGGCTTGAAGCGTTACATTGCTTCCATTGCAAAAAGTTGTTGGCCCTAATGCTGTTGCCGTTGCAATAACTACTCCTTCGTCAATTAATACATCACAATCATCATCTGTTGAATTGCAAACCTCTATATTTCCCGGAAATTTATTTGCATTAGCATCATTACAATCAGTGCTGTTTATTACATATCCGGCAGGAATAATTCCTGTACAAACTGAAATACTGCTTAATGCATTGCCATATCCATCTAAATCAACATCTGCATAATAGGTAATGTATGTTACGTCCTCATCTACAATAAAATCACAATCATCATCAATTAAATTACAAGATTCAATTGCACTTGGATTTATTGCATTATTCGCATCATTGCAATCTAAATTATTATTTACGTATCCAACCGGCAAATTACATGCTGCCAGCGTTGTTGTATCGCCATAGCCATCAAAATCAGCATCAACAAACCAAGTTGGCTGACCTGTTATTGTAGGGTCGGCATCATCTAACAATCCATTACAATTATCATCAAATCCATTACAAATTTCCAAGATGCTTGAATTAATTGCAGCCTGACTATCATCGCAATCTGTATTATCGGTTACATATCCGGCAACCGGTGAACACGATAAAGTACTTGATGTATTATCACCAAATAAATCGCCATCGGCATCTTCAAAATAAAGTAATGCACCTGCACAATCATTAATGCGTTGAATAAATCCATCTGCCGGATTTCCGCCATATACAGTTTGATGTGCACCAATAGATACCGGAAAATTTGAAGAAAAAGATTTGCCACCAACAACAATTGCATCATTGGTTAACACACACATTGTTCGGCCATATTCATCGCCGGTTCCTCCCGCATAACTTCCCCAATAAAAATTGCCTTGAATATCAAATTTTACTATTAGCGCATCTCTTCCGCCTCCAAGCGTTTCCTGGTAAGCATATTCGGCAATACCTGCTGGGCTTGAGGTGTGTCCGCTCATATACACAAACTCATCTAATACACAAACTGCTTTACCCATATCTTCGCCCACTCCACCATAATAGGTAGACCAAACCCTGTCTCCATAAGGATTAAATTTCGCCAATAATGCATCAACAGCGCCGCCGGTCACATTTCTATAGCCACCATCACAAAGTCCTGTGCTGGTGCTCGACTGCACAGCAATATAAATATTGTTTAAATTATCAAAATCAATACCATTAGCATTGTCATCACCATTACCACCAAAGTATGTTGACCATAACATGATACCATCGGCTGTATACTTAGTAAGTGTGCAATCATAATTACCCGTCCATATTGAGTCAAAAGCATTATAGGCAATTCCTGTTGTGCTTTCCGAATAGCCAACTAAATACACATTATTTTCTCCGTCTACTCCAACTGCGCGACTATAATCATCGAGCTCACCACCCATATATGTTGCCCAAATTAAAATTCCTTCATTTGTAAATTTTGCGAGAAATTCGTCATTTGCTCCGCCTTTAGTATTTTGCCATCCGTCTAATGCTATAGAAAGTGAACTTGACGTAGAACCTGATATATAAACATTGCATGCAGTATCTAAAGCAATGCCTCTTGCATAATCATAATTACCGCCACCGTAAAGTGTTGACCAAATTAATCCGCCACTTGAATTTAATTTAATTAAAAATGCATCATAATTATTACCCAATTCTTCTTGATGAACACCGGGCGTTGTTTCAAAATTTGTGCTATAAGTAAATCCGGTTACATATATATCGTTATGATTATCTGTTACAACTTCAGTTCCAAAATCGCCTTTAGTGCCGCCGAAATAAGTTCCCCAAATTCTGTTGCCATTGGCATCCAACTTTGCAACATATGCATCAAAAGTGCCTCCGAAATAGGAGTTTACATATCCTAAATAGGCCATATTATTATCGCTGTGTGTGTAGCCGGTTATTATAATATCGCCATTACCATCCACAGCCATACCATTAACTGCATCTTCGCCATCGCCGCCGTAATATGATGACCACGCGAGTTCCGGATCAATTACTAATGTTTGATTTTTGTTATATGATTCAACATTAAATCCAACTGTATTTTTTGATAAAATATAATTTGCAGGAATTACAGTTCCGGTTTCTTTTTCATAACAATATAAACCGGCATCGTTAATATCGCCGAGTTTTGTTTTTATTTGGAGATGTTGTTCTGAAAGTAATGTTGCATTTTCGGCATCAATAATTTCCATCGCAATATCATTTACATTGCCGTTAGGGTGAACAATTAAATCGTATTTTAATTTTCCGTTTTGCTGATAAATTACCCAATCTATTCCGGTATATAAATTATTGATGGTAATTTGTTCAAATGAGTTTGCTGTTGCAAATCCGCCTGCAATTTGTGGTGCAATAAAATTTTCGAAATAATTATTTTGTTTAGATGGAACAGCAAGTGCATCGACGTTCGCATTTTTAAATTTAACTTCAATACGATGTGTATTTACAAGTTGCTCGTCAGCCGGCACAATATCAGCTAAATCAATAGGAATGTTTTTTGACTTATTTACTACTTTATCAGCTGCTTGGGTAAACTGATAACTTAAACCGTCGTTATAAATAAATACTGCAAACTGCGGAGATGTAATTGCGTAAAGCACTTTATCATTACTAATGCCTTCAGCATTTAATATTTGCCCTTTATTTTCAAGAAAAAGTAGATTTTGATTGATTTGCGTTGGTATAATTACATTATTTTCCTGCGCGTTAGCCTGAGCAGAAAAAAGTAAAAGTACCCATGCAATCAAGTGTGTGTGGATTGATTTCATAGATGTTGGTATAGTTTCGTTTATAAAGATAACACAATTTTGTGAATAGATGCTCAAAACACGTGTAGGCGTTGCTTATCCAAATTGCCTAAAACCGAAAAAACGTTGTTGCAACCAAAGTTACAACAACGTTTTTAATACAATTAATTATTAATTAAGCTCCTAAAGCCACGCGTTTGAACGCAGTAACGGTGAGGTCTTTCTCAACGCTGCTCAATACATCGCGGATTGATTTGCTGTTATCTTTTACGAATTTTTGATTCAATAAAGTAGCATCTTTAAAGTAAGATTCCAATTTACCCGTAGCAATTTTTTCAAGAATAGCTTCCGGTTTGCCTTCAGCACGTGCTTGTTCTCGACCGATTTCCATTTCACGTGTTTTTACTTCTTCCGACACATCATCTTTATCGATGGCTATTGGAGCCATTGCAGCTATTTGCATGGTAATATCTTTACCTGCAGCCTCAATTGCTTCACCTTTTTTATTCATGGCAACCAATACACCTACTTTACCATTTGAGTGGTTGTAAGGCACAACAGTTTCGCCGGTAATTAATGCATAATCAGTGATTTCTATTTTCTCACCAATTTTACCAACTTGCTCGGCAATTCTTTCTGCAATTGTAAGTCCATCAATAGTTATTGCCAATAACGCTTCTTTCGATGCTGCTTTGTTTTCCATAGCTGCATTAGATATTGATTTAGCAAAATCGATATAATCTTGGTTTTTAGCAACGAAATCGGTTTCGCAACCAACACCCATAATTGTACCGAAAGTTCCGTCGTTACTCACAACGGCAACAACAACACCTTCATTAGTTTCACGGTCGGCGCGCTTTTCGCTTACTTTTTGCCCTTTTTTTCTTAAGTAATCGATTGCAGCTTCAAAATCGCCACCTGTTTCGGATAAAGCTTTTTTGCAATCCATCATTCCTGCGCCGGTAATTTGGCGTAATTTGTTTACATCACTAGCAGTAATTGTAACTGACATAATATTTCTCCTTTTTAAGTTTAAACGTTTATTTAAAAAACCCCTCCACCTCAGGTGAAAGGGTTTTTATCTTGAAATAGGTTAATTAAATTAATTATTTCTTACGCTGAGTCATTGGTCTTCTAGCACCAGGTTTTCTGTCTGCTGTTCTAGGACCACCCTTTCCTCTGCCATCTCTTTTGTTTCTTCCATCAGCATCTTCTTCGCCCGACATTTTCATATCGTCTTTGTCGCCGAATTCATCCCCATCGTGACGTGCATCTTCCATTTCTTCTTTGTTTTTAGCGCGTTCTTCGAGGCCTTCAACAATTGCATCAGTAAGATATTTTACAATAATGGCAATTGATTTAGCTGCATCGTCGTTAGCCGGCACTGCAAAGTCTACTTTGTTAGGATCGCAGTTCGTATCAACCATACCGAAAGTGGTAATGTTAAGACGGTGTGCTTCAGAAATAGCAATGTGTTCGTGTCCGATATCTACAACTAAAAGTGCTGCAGGCAAGCGATTTAATTGAACCACACCGCCAATAACTTTTTCAAGTTTATCGCGTTCGCGGCTTAATACTAAGCGCTCTTTTTTGGTCATGCTTTCGGCAGAACCGTCTGCTAACATCTTTTCGATGGTTTGCAATTTTTTAATGCTTTTACGAATTGTGGTAAAGTTGGTAAGCATACCACCTAACCATCTTTCGGTAGCGAACGGCATACCAACGCGGCGTGCTTGTTCTTCCATTGTTTCCTTTGCCTGTTTTTTAGTGGCAACGAACATGATTTTTTTACCGCTGCGTGCAATATTTCTTAATGCTGATGCAGATTCTTCTAATTTTTCTATGGTTTTATAAAGGTCAATTATATGAATACCTTTTTTCTCCATGAAAATATAAGGAAGCATTTTAGGGTTCCACTTTTTACGTAAGTGTCCAAAATGTACGCCGGCTTCCAGTAACTCGTTATATGTAAGTTTTTCCATTTGTTTTCGCTTTTTCGATTAACGTTTAGAGAATTGTGTAGCACGACGTGCACCGTGAAGACCGAATTTCTTCCTTTCCACCATACGACTGTCGCGTGTTAAATAACCTTTTGCTCTAAGCGCCGGTTTTAATTCTTCGTTCATTTTAACGAGACATCTGGATATCCCCATTTTAACAGCTTCAGCCTGACCTTTAATTCCACCGCCGGTTGCGTTAACAACTACGTCGAAATCATTAGCCATGTTTACTGCGTCAAACGGGTCAGTAATATTGTGCAATAAGTGTTTTGCTGCAAAATATTCTTTATAATCTTTACCATTTACGGTAATTATTCCTTTGCCTTTTTTAAGAAATACACGGGCAACCGCATTCTTTCTTCTGCCAACTGCATTTATTGTTTCCATGCCTTAGTTATTTTAAAATTTGAGGTTTTTGTGCAGCGTGCGGATGCTCTGTTCCTGCATACACGAACAATTTTTTATACATAGCAGAACCGAGTTTAGTATGCGGCAACATTCCTTTTATAGAACGCTCCAATAACTTATGCGGCTGCTTTGCAAGAACGGTTTTAGGATTGGCAACCTTGCGACCACCCGGATATCCTGTATACCAGTCAATTTCCTTTTCAAGCATTTTCTTACCGGTAAGTTTAATTTTCTCGGCATTAATAATGATAATGTAATCACCGCAATCTGTGTGAGGTGTAAAATACGGTTTGTTTTTACCTCTTAAGATAGCCGCTACTTTTGCGCTCAAGCGACCAAGTGTTTGGTCCTCTGCGTCGACCAACCACCATGCATGTGTAACTGTTGCCACATTGGCTGATCTGGTTTTGTAACTTAAAGTATCCACTGTTTGTTTTTAATTAACTGTTTAAAATACCCGTTTTATCTACGGGGCAGCAAAGATAACTTTACCCCTCGCAAAATACAAGGAAAATGCACAAAAAAAAGCGAGTCACATTCGTAACTCGCTGATTATCAGTAAAAATTTTGCACTTTTATTTTATCGTCTGCCCATATAAATGGCAATATAATAGAGTAAAGTGGCTAAAGAACCGAGTGCGGCAATCACATAAGTGTAACCGGCCCAGTTTAAAGCATCCTTTGCTTTGCCCATTTCCATGCTACCTGCAACAGAACTTCCTTCTAACCAATTAATGGCTCTGCGGCTTGCATCTACCTCAACAGGCAATGTAATAAAGCTGAACAGGGTTGTAAGTCCAAATAACACGATTCCGGCGAGTAAAAGCGTTGTTCCAAAGCTGTTTACAAGCAAAATACCCGCTAAAATGATCCACATTACCCATTGCGACGAGATGCTCACAACCGGAACCATCTTGCTGCGCAGTTGTAACCAACTGTATTGAGTGGCATGTTGCACCGCGTGGCCACATTCGTGCGCCGCAACCGCTGCTGCTGCTATACTGTTTGAACTATATACGCCTTCGCTCAGGTTTACCGTTTTGTTAACCGGATTGTAGTGGTCGGTAAGCTGACCTGCTACTGAAATTACCTGAACATCAGTAATGCCGTTTTCGGCTAACATGCGCTCGGCAATGTCTTTACCGGTTAAACCACCCTTTACAGGGATTTCCGAATACTTTTTGAATTTACTTTTTAATACACCGCTAACAATCATTCCGATTACAGCGAATAAAATACCAATAATGTAAGCTCCTATCATTTTCTTTCCTTTTGTTTTAGTTGTTTTTACAGATTAAATATATAACGAAATGCTTAAAAAAAAGTTTGTTATTAATTGTTAAACAGGTCTTTTGCAGAAACATTTTTGCGCTCAGACTCAGCAATGGCAAGCACTTCCTTGCGTTTATAGCTCATCATATTTGCCATAATATTTGTTGGGAACATTTCAACCGAGTTATTATAAGCAGTAACTGCAGCATTATACGTGCGGCGGGCTGCCGAAATTTGTTCTTCTATTTCTGTCCATGTTGATTGCAATTGAATAAAGCTGTTGTTCGCTTTTAAATCCGGATAATTTTCAACAGCAACACGCAAAGTGCTCAGTAAGCCCGTAAGCTGATTTTCCATACCAATGCGTTCTTGCGCAGGCATATTGGGGTTGCGTTCAATGCCATTGCGCAGTTCAACAATCTTGGTAAGCGTGTCTTGCTCGTAAGTCATGTATTGTTTCACCGTTTCCACCAAGTTCGGGAGCAAATCGAAGCGCTTTTTAAGCATGGCATCAATGGTTCCAAAGGCGTTTTCCACTTGGTTCTTGCGACCGACAAGCGTGTTGTATAAACCCACAATAATGAGCAGCAACACAACAACAATAATAATAGGCACGAGTAACATGGCTGTAATATTTCGGGTAAAGTTAATAAGCAGACGAATATGGAGGAGGGATATTGTTGACGTGGGTGCCTTGTGCGTGCTTATATAGCTATGTGAAGCAGCGCAATTGGATACGCCGTGTAATTCGGCACCCGCTATTCACTACAACTCCTCGCTCGTTCCTCGCTGCGGGGTTTCCGCTGCTATCGGGGCTATATAGCTAAAATTGCTTAATTGAGCAAAAGTGAACAAAATTGAACAAAATTTGGGTGCTGAAATAAAGTTGAAATTTATGCTACGTATTGCAACCACAGTACTTTTTTATTGAGTGTGATTGAAAAATTGCTCTAGGTGATTTTTAAATTGAGCAAAAGTGAACAAAATTGAACAAAATTTAGGGATTGAAATAAGGTTGAAATTTATGCTACGTATTACAACCACAGTATTTTTTTATTGAGTGTGATTGAAAAATTGGTGGAGGGGATATTTAAATTGAGCAAGATTGAGCAAAATTGAACAAAATTTAGGTGCTGAAATAAGGTTGAAATTTAGGCTACGTATTACAATCTCAGTATTTTTTATTGAGCGTGGTTGAAAAAATGCTGTAGGTGATTTTGAAATTGAGCAAAAGTGAACAAAATTGAGCAAAATTTGAGTACTGAAATAAGGTTGAAATTTAGGCTACGTGTTATAACCTCAGTATTTTTTATTGCGTGAGATTGAAACATTGCCGGAGGTGATTTTTAAACTGAGCAAAAGTGAACAAACCCGATGGCGATCGGGTGAACAAAATTTAGGTGCTGAAATAAGATGGCAATTTATGTTACATATTACAATTTTTCAATTTCTTTATTACAATCAAAGAATAAATTTTCACTTCATTACTGCATTAAAATTTTGCTCACTTTTGTTCAATTTTGTTCAATCAACAAATCAAATTTCCGAATAATTAAATAAAGTCGCAATGTGTGTTACATGGTCCAATCTTTCAATATCTTCATATCAATCAAACCACGATTTCTCACTTCACGACTGCCTTTAAATTTTGATCACTTTTGCTCAATTATGTTCAATCAACAAATCAAATTTCCGAATAATTAAATAAAGTCGCAATGTGTGTTACATGGTCCAATCTTTCAATTTCTTCATATCAATCAAAAACGAATTCTCACTTCATGACTGCCTTTAAATTTTGATCACTTTTGCTCAATTTTGTTCAATCAACAAATCAAATTTCCGAATACTTAAATAAAGTTGCAGGGTATGTTGCATGGTCCAATCTTTCAATATTTTCATATCAATCAAAAACGAATTTTCACTTTACGACTGCATTAAAATTTTGCTCACTTTTGCTCAATTTTGTTCAATCACCAAATTATCTTTCCCAATAATCTTATTTTTGACTTGTTTAAACCCTTAAAATGAAGAAAGTAACCCTTAGTGTTTTTCACCATAGAGGTGAGCAGCAAATTAAAATTGAGTTTGAGTATAGTGCTGCAATAGTAAAAGCGCTTAAAGAAGCCGGAGCCAAGTGGAGTAAGACGGCCGGCAGTTGGTATATAGCTTATGCTAAGCAACAGTATAATTTTTTATTACAATTATTTAGCAATGAGCATGGTTATGAAGTAAAGATTTTAAAACAAGACGAAAACGAAACTCCAATTATAAAAGAAGTTCAACCTTTATCCGCAAATAATAAGGAGCACCTAAGCGCTTTAATTAGATTTGACGACGAACTATTATTAATGAATTACAGCATAAATACAAGACGAAACTATCGTTCAGACTTTCTTAGATTTTTAAACTTTTATGAAGATATTAATCCGACTGAAATTTCCAGTGAACAAATTAGGCAATATATGTTGCATGGAATAAAAGAGGAAAAAATAAGTGCTTCAGCAACCAATGGGCGAATTAATGCAATTAAATTTTACTACGAAAAAGTATTAAAACAAGCACGTCGTGTTTATGATTTGCCACGACCTAAAAAGCCGAGCAAATTACCTAATATTTTAAGTGAAGATGAAGTTTACCGTTTATTAGCTGCGCTAGAAAATGTAAAGCACCGTGCAATTTTATATCTTGCTTACAGTGCGGGGTTTAGAATAAGCGAAGTTGTTAACTTGAAGATTCCCGACATAGATAGTCAAAGAATGCTAATTCATATTAGAAATGCAAAAGGTTACAAAGACCGATATGTGTCACTTTCGCCGGTTTTGTTGGAGAATTTGCGTCTATATTTTGTCAAATATAAACCCAAAGTTTATTTATTTGAAGGCCAAGCCGGCGAGGCGTATAGCGTTCGCAGCATCCAAGAGGTGTTTAAAAATGCCAAGCAATTGGCTGATATAAAAAAGCCGGCAAGTTTTCATAGTTTGCGACACAGTTTTGCAACCCATCTTTTAGAGGCCGGGACTGATATTCGATATATTCAAGAAATGCTTGGACATGCAAGCATAAAAACCACAGAAATTTACACCCACGTATCACGAAAATCTTTAGGAACAATTGAAAGTCCGCTAGACAAATTAATGCGCAGAGGATTGTGACCAAAATGGCTTTGCGCAACTCGGTAACCTTTTGATATCCAAAAAAGCGCAAGTTTTGATATTGATAATCAATGAGTTAGAAATTTTGAGTGAATTTGTGAAAGTTGTGTATATTCGCAAATATATTGTTATATGCAACCCTAACGAACGACACTGCAACCAACAAAACGACTGACATTAAATGCAAATAGACTTCATTGGACACGGACTTAACACGAACAACAAACTAAATGTTGGCGACCAGTTAGCGACTTCCTTTGGTAGTTCACACTTTGACAGTTTTATTGGTTTTGTTGCCTTTGCTGCAATTTCAGGTGTAAACAAATTATTGCCTTCATTATTGACAGCTCAAAAAAAATATAAGAAACTTGTCTTTTTTGTTGGCGTTGACAACAAAGGGACATCTAAAGAAGCACTTGAATTGCTCTTAGAAAAAAATATTGAAACTTATATTTATCACAAGGACGCAGAACAAATAACATATCATCCAAAACTTTTTCTTTTTGAAGGTAGCAGACACACAAGAGTAATTATTGGTTCATCTAACCTCACATATTCGGGCTTTTTAAATAACATTGAAGCATCAATTCAGCTTGACTTCAAGACAGGCACAGACAAGCAAGGAAACAAACTTTTGAAAGAAGTAAAAAGTTACTTCGCAAACCTCATTGACCTTACTGACAAAAACGTTTTCAAACTTGACAAAGACCTCATTGAAAAATATGATAAGGAAGAACTTTTATATTCTCAAATAAGAACAGGAAAAGGCACAACAGAAGAGCAACCGAATGACGGTGAAAATCCCGAAGAAAAATCTGTTACAGCACCATTCTACACAGACGAGTTTGGCGATGGACAAGAGCCAACAGAACGAACAACCTATGAGAGAAAAATCAATGTAACAGCAAACGATTATGAGGTATTTCCATTCTTCCTTGAACGATATAAAATTTACAAAAGAGATGTAAGAACTTCGGGAGTTGTTTATAAAGACACTAAAGTTCCCGAAGAAATGGAGTTGTTAGTTTGGTATCAACGAATGAAAGAACTCATTAAACACAATGCTTTGCCTGACGACCTTGCAATGCAGCTTATTGACGCTGAATTTCCAATTGAAAACGGCTGGATAAACACAATAAGAATGTGGTGGGACATCAAATTCCAAAAGCTATTAGAATTTAAGGAGCAAGAACAAAAGCATTTAAGCTACACATACGTTTTGCAAACAAAAAATCCCGACAGTCCTCATTATGACTTGGGCAGATGGATTGCCCAACAAAAGCAAAGACGAAAAGGGCAAAACGGTTCGGCTTGGACAGACTACGAAGAAGAGAAGATGCAGTCCATAAATTATATGTGGGACGTTCCAGACTTTGGCGATTTTGGAAACAAACCCAAAGACGATGATTGGGCAGACAAATTAGTTGAACTTGAAGAGTATTACAGCAACAAAGACAACTACAAATCAATACCACATCAAAATACTAAACTTGGCAAGTGGCTTAACGAACAAATCAGTATGAAACTTACTGGTAGCAGAGGAAAGGTTAAGAAATATTTGCACAAAGTCCGTGAGGAATTATTAGGTGACGTTTTAATAAAAAACGGTGTTGAATGGAAATGGCAAGAACAGAAAGAAAGAGAAGCAATTATTAACGGACTTGCAAAATGGAGCGAGTGGCAACAATGGCAAAAAACCGTTGTTGGCAGACAACTTACAGACGAAGAAAAAAAGTATCACAAAACAATTCAAGACTGGGTTTCGCAGACAAGATATAGAACTAAAAAATGGGAACAATGGAAAATTGACTTGCTATTTAAAGCAGGTTTTCCAATACCCAAAACGGACGACATAACCAATGACTGAAAGAAGGGCAGCATATAACAGCACATTTGCAATAGGCGGGGTTTCGTGCTCCGCAGACAGTTTAGTGGTAGCCGAAAGTTTTGTGCTCCGCATAAACATTAGTGGTAAAAATCCCGCCCATCGCAAATCTGCAAAACGTTA
>JANMLV010000016.1:0-2583 GCA_031372705.1 Bacteroidota bacterium
CGATGAAATTGTTCGTATGGTTTTGATATGGGAGAAATATTATTTTAAAACCTCGAATTTTGTTCCTTAACAACCTTTCCAGGCAACGAATTTATTTTACAAGCGTAAAAAGTTGGTTGTCTGTTCCTTGCTCCTTTATAAAGGTAACGGTATATATACCTGCCGGAAATTGTTCCATGTTAACGCTTTTCTTGAAATAGCCCGAATATGGTTCAACATTAGCCTGAAGCATTGTTCTTCCTGAGTAGTCAGTAATTATATATTGAATTACTTGGTTAACGTCATCTGCAACAAGTACAATATTATCGGTAGTTGGATTCGGATAAACCATGGTTGTAGTGATGTTGCTGTTTTCATTCTTCAAATAAACAACATCGGAACTGAACATCCTGCCTTCAAAATTTACTTCTCTTAATCTATAATATGCAGATGTGTTGAAATTATTATCATAAAACTCATAATCGTTCATGGAAGCCGTTGTGCCGTTGCCGGGAATAAATCCAATTGAATCAAATACGGCGAAGTCGACACTTTTTTCAATTCTAAAGCCGTAGCAATTATTTTCACTTGCTGTGGTCCAAGTTAGTTTAGACTGCCTTACACCTGCAACTTCAGCTTTAAAATCGATAAGCTCTACGGGTAAGAGAATAGCGCAGGAAAGCAGGACATTATCTATTCCATTGGTTTCGTATGTTAATCCGGAATATTCTGCTTTAATGCGAATTTTACTTACATCACTCAAAATAGCTAATATTTGCGCTGCAGTAGCTGCGGGAGCCACTCCGGCAATTGATGAACCATATTTCCAACCCGCCACATCTGTAAGCGGAACGATTTTATTAACCCAAGTATTTATAACATTAAGGTCTGCATAATTAAACACCATGGTATCGCCGGAAGTGTTAAAAATCATCACATCATAATAACTGGTCATATTCCCCAAAAAAGAACTTTGAGTTAAGTCGAAAGAAAGGTTACAACCATAATATACTGAAAGGTTGCCTTTAAACTCAGCCGGCGCTAACCATCCCCAAGCTCCTATGGAAATGTCGGTTTCGTTAATATATCCACCCGGATTACCACCTGTAGCAGACCAGTTTATGGGAAGCATAGGAGCCCCTCCGGAAGGTTCATTATATACTTTCCAAGCTTCATCATTAACGGTAAAATCGCTTATAATTTGGGCATACAAAGGAATCCATCCACATAAAATGCAGAAGAAAAACAACAATTTTAATATGTTCGTTTTGAGTATATCCAATGAAAAATAGAGTTTTAGCCCTAAAATACACTACAAGATTACTAAGGTCTAAATCAAATTCCAAAATATTTACACTAAATTTTCAGTTATGCAACCTTCCGAAAACCAAGTACATCAACGAAAATATCGAAAAAGTATCAAAGATTTAAGGCAACTTGCATATTTACTCCTTTTTTAATTCCGGATAGCTCAAATCCAGCTTTAGCAGGGCTTCCTATGCATTAATTCCTGCCGATACAATTCCTAAGGGAAAATACATCTGACGGGTATCTTGCATTGAATCACCGATTCCAAAATATTGAAAGTGATTTTTTTCATAAAATGGAAGTGATACTTTGTAAGCATCAACGGTTATATATTTACAACCGGTTCTATTATTAGTAACAAAAAGTTGCTTCAAATAATTTAAGATATCAGTCCCATATTGGTGACCCTTGTATTTGCTGTTTACCGCAAGGCGCCCTACCTTAACAGCAGGATAACTGCTTAGGTGTTTTTTGTGGGGAATAAACCTTCTAAGCCTTCTCCAGTTTGGCTTCTCAAGTGCTTCAACTGAAATTTTATCGTTAAGTAAGCTAAAAAATGCTATCGTTTCTACCTCATTTTCAATAATATAGGTTACGGCCATTAATTGACTTTGGTATTGCTTTGCAGAATTAAACAAGAAATCGTTTAAATCCGGATCCCCACAATCAAAAGGCTTTAATTGGTGGTCATCAGTTAGGCGAATAAATTGCATTAAAACTTAGCTATAGCGTTTAGCTTATCAAAACTTGCTTTTATTTTTGATGCCTCTTTCTTTGAAATAGGTTGCTTTTCTGCAAGCTTAGCTGCCTTGAGAAAATCAACAGCATCTTTACCTGTTAAAATAGGGGTTTCTTTAATTGGCTTTGCCATTTTTTAAGGGTTTTAATTGTTTATAAAGGATAATTTACCGCTAAGATAAAGTGTAAATTTTAGTTTTCAAATAAAATTAATTGTTTTCATTAAATGCCAAATACACTTGTTTTGTTGAGTCAATTACCAATCATTGGCGCGCAATCATAAGTGCACAAAAGGTGCCAAAAAATACATGCTATGTGATTAATTCAAATTAGGCTTCGCATTAGACCTTTGCTGTTGCATAATTTTTGCCAGATGCTGACAATAACTTTATTGTTTGGAAGCAGGTAACTCCGGATAGCTCAAATCCAACTTCATCAGGGCTTCTACTATGGTTTTGGCGATGAGGTATTCTTTATACCAGTTTTTGTCGGAAGGAACTATTGTCCATGGAATTTCAGGGCTACACTTGTTAAAGGCAGCTTCATAAGCTTCCATGT
>JANMLV010000044.1:0-2682 GCA_031372705.1 Bacteroidota bacterium
AAAAGCGGTGTTGGTTGACAGCTTGTATACAGAAGCTTGTCATGCACAAGGTGTTTATCCTTTGGCTTATTATCCGCACAACTATCATTTTATTTCAGCATGTGCAACACTTAGTGGCGAAAGTAAAATTGCAATGATAGGAGCAAATGCAACTTCCAGTCATTCCCACAAAGCATTATTGCGTGATCCTGATTGGGCAACATTACAACATTATTATACTATACCATGGTTTGTTGAAGTAAAGCTTGGTTTATGGAACGATATTCTCCAATCATCGGCACCGGAAAAAGATTTAAAATATCCATCAGTTATTTGGCATTATGCACAAGGCATGGCAATGTTATCACAAAATAAAATACCGGATGCAAAAAAACATCTTGTCGAAATGCAAACAATCATGACCGACACCACAATTAAGGATTTAACAATTTGGGGAATAAATAGTGTGTATGACATTTGTTTGATAGCTGCTAAAACGCTTGATGGAGAAATTAATGCAAAGGAAAAACATTATGATGCTGCAGTTGCTTTATTGCAAGAAGCAGTTGTGATGGAAGATGCGTTAAATTATAATGAGCCGCCTGATTGGTTTTTCTCTATGCGCCATCATTTAGGAGCAGTTTTAATTCAATCAGGAAAATTTCAAGAAGCCATAAAAGTGTATGATGCCGATTTAAAAAATTACCGTGAAAACGGTTGGGCATTGAAAGGACTTATGAATGCATATGAAAAAATTGGTGACACAAAGAAATATAATGAAACAAAAAAACGTTTCGATGAATCGTGGAAGTATGCTGATATTAAAATTACCTCATCACGCATAATTTAATTTATTAACAGCGGGACAATTAATTTAAATTCTTCAATAAGATGAGTCACGTAAAATTTAGCCGCCATTGCTAGTTTGAGCAATAAAGCGCATGTCTTCTGTCGAAGTGCCGCCAATGGTGTTCTGCTACTCAATTGCCGGAGATTGGGCGTTTATGGTTGAAAGAGATACAAATAGACTAAAAATGAATATGTATTTTTTCATAACTGCAGCTTGAATCATATATTCACGTGATATCCTCTAAGTTTCCAACAGCTTGAACCAAAAGTCATTATCTTTATCAGTAGTACCAATTTATTAAATTGTTTTTTTGCCGAAAAAATAGCACATGAAACATAACTTATTATTAATTATAGTCAGTTGCTTTTTACTTTGTTCGTGTTCCAGAGTGTATTATCCTTATGCTCTTTCCGTGCCTGCGCTCGATGAGCAAGGTGATGTAAAATTAAATTTAAATGTAGGCGCTTCGGGTATGAATGGGAATTTAGCAGTAGGTATAACCGATAATTTGGGTGTGTTTGTAAATGGGAATTTATTTAATTTAGAAGTTTCTTATAACAACGGCCCTCTGCAATATTTAATCAATGAATCTTCGGAACTGGCAATTGGTTATTATGTAAATACTGCAAATAATATGTTTTTCGATGTGTTTAGTGGTATTAATTATATAAATACCTCAGGTTATTTAGATGAACAAAATCAAAATATTCAGATGCACGGATTACGATTATTTACACAACCTACGGTAGGGTATAAAAATACCGAATCGCAATTACTGTTTTCTTTAAAATGTGGATATGTCGAATTTTTTGAGCAAAAAAAACCTTATTCCACCAATATTACAATTGAACCTGCAGTCACATTTAAATATGGTGGCGAAAATATAAAAGGCACCGTGCAATTCATGCACAACGAAGCACTTTTACTCGACGGCAATTATCTCAACGCAAATTTTATGTCGTTTAGCCTTGGCGTGCAAGTTAATTTGGATGGTATTATTATGAATAATTTTTAAATCGGACCATGGAAAATAAACGCAACATACCTGCATCCGTTTTTCGATATTTAGTTTTCGCGGTAATTATAACGCTCAATGCATGCACAAGTTCTTATTATCCAAATACTGTTAATGTACCTATTTTAGAATCAGCTGGTGAATCAAATGTTTCCGCATTATTAGGTGATTTTGGCACCGAAATTCAAACTGCCTATGCCATTAGCAATCACATTGCCCTAATGGCAAATGGCGGATTAAAAACAACCAATATCGGATTCGATTCTGTGCGCAGTGCGTATTTTATTGGTGAACTTGGCGCGGGTTTTTTGCAACAATATAATGATGAATATTTAATTTCTGCTTTTGTAGGTTATGGCGTTTATCAAATTGACCATGAAAATTTTAAAAATTATTCTGATAGTTCCATTATAGGTAAACGCGCTTTTGTTCAACCGTCAGTAACATATTTGGGCGAATACGCAGATGTTTCTTTTGCCACACGTTTATGTTATGTAGATTATACTTTAAATAACGACCAACATTATTTCTATGCCATAGAACCTTCCATTACTTTCGAAGCCGGCGAGGATGCCATTAAATTTTTGGCACAGGTGCGCTACTCAAATATCCATGAACAAGAAGTCGATTTATACGAATTCGCCATCATCGACAAACTCTATTTTTCACTCGGCATTAAAGTTTTCCCCTCCGCCTTATTCACGCCCAAAAACTAATCCCACACGCTACCGATTTAGCGCTCTCCGCGTGCATTCCTCCGCGCCTGCTCGACTGAATAGGCGGGTGAACCAATCCAATCAGCACATTTGCATTCGGATGTTCATTGGCTGTTTCATCT
>JANMLV010000089.1:0-20566 GCA_031372705.1 Bacteroidota bacterium
GCCCAACCTTCCTTGAGATTAGAACTTATCGCTATCGCGGACATTCAATGAGCGACCCGGCTAAATACAGAACTAAAGAAGAGCTGGAAGAATACAAAATGCGCGACCCTTTAGAAACTACATTGCAGAAAATTCTGGATAAGAAATATGCTACAATGAAAGAAATTGAGGATATACAGGAACGCATCGACAAAGAAGTTGAAGAAAGTGTTCATTTTGCGGAAAATTCGCCTTATCCTGATGATGATGCCGTTTTCGAAGATATTTATGTGCAACAAGATTATCCATTTATAAAAGATTAATATTCAATAAACTATAACATGTCAGAAGAACAAAAACCAATAGTTGACGCTGCCGCTGCAGAACACGAGACTTATAAAGGTGTAGAAGATTTTTTCCTTAAAAACCGCAACATTATTTTAGGCGCACTTGGTGTGCTTGTATTAACAATAGGTGGTTATTTCGGATACAAGAAATTATACATGGAACCGCGCATTTTAAATGCACAAAATGTAATTTCCGGTGCTCAAAATTATTTTGCAAAAGATTCATTTGACCTGGCTTTAAATGGCGATGGTTCTGTTTCGGGATTTCTATCTATTGCAGAACAATACGGCAATACACCTTCAGGAAACATGGCACATTATTATGCCGGTATTTGTTATATGAACAAAGCCGATTTAGACAATGCCATCAAACATCTTGAAAGTTTTAAACCGGAAACCGACGAACTAGCCGGTATTACAAATGCTCAATTAGGACATGCTTATGCCGACAAAAAAGACTATGCAAAAGCAATTGGTCTTTATAAAAAAGCAGGTGATGAAGCTAATAATAATGTGCAAAGTCCCGCTTATTATAAATATGCCGGCGATTTAATGGCAGAAGAGCAAGATTTAAAAGGTGCATTGGAAATGTATCGCAAAATCAAAACGTTGTACCCACTTTCTCAGGAAGGTCAAAATATTGATATCGATATATCATACGCCGAAACAAAACTCGGTGGTAAATAATGGCTTCAAAACATCAGCATCTTTCACTTTATCGTGAAGAAACTGTACCAAACGGTGATTCATTCCGAATCGGCATTGTTGTTTCGGAATGGAACACTGATATTACTGATAAACTATATCAGAGTTGCTACGCTACATTATTAAAACACCAAGCTAAATCTGAAAATATTATTTCAGTTTATGTGCCCGGAAGTTACGAATTACCACAAGCAGCGCAACTGCTATTGGAATCGCAAGAATTAGATGCCGTTATTTGCTTAGGTTGTATTATAAAAGGTGAAACCACACACGATATGCATATTGCATCTGCTGTTGCACATGGCATTATGCAATTAGGTATGGATTATTCAACACCTGTTGTTTTTGGAGTACTTACCACCGAAAATATGCAGCAAGCAATCGACCGCTCCGGTGGAAAATACGGTAATAAAGGTGATGAATCTGCAATTACAGCATTGAAAATGGCCGCACTCAGAGCAAAATTAATTTGAGCAGCACCTAAAGCGGTCTATGAAAAAATTATTCTGGAAAATATTTAATATCATCGACGGGCGATTGAAATTCCCGTGTTTACTCCCCGGAGAAATTGGCATTCAGCTTGGCTTCGACATGAGTGCACCCGTTACATCCGATTTATTTTTAATGGCCGACCGTGTTAGTAAAAAAGGCAAAGTAATCGGAATTGATCCTGACCCTTTTAATATTGCCTACGCTCAAAAAATAATTGCAGATAAAAATTTACCCATTCAATTAATTCATCGCGCTGTATATTATGAAAAAGGTAGCATGCAACTTTTACTTGGCGATAGAGCAAGCTGGAATCAATTGGTAATAATTCCGCTCGATGAAGAAGTTAGTTACAACGGAAAAACCGTAAATGTAGAAATGGATACACTCGATAATTTAATCGAGATAGATAAAATAGATATCGCGAAAATCGGGCACATTAATATTACCATTAATGGCTCAGAATATTATGCATTAAAAGGCATGGAAAATTTGCTCTCATCAGCTAAAAATATAGGCATTACCGTTATTGCCGGCAGATACGATGAGTCCGGAATTATTGAAGGACAAGCGGATTTCAAAATCATCAAACAACTGTTGTTGCAATATGGCTTTAAAGTGAAATTCCGCCGAATGCACAAATTGTTTTGGTGGGGATTCATTGTAAATACAATAATAAAACGCAAATGGATTTACGGCAAACAAAATTATGGTGTTATAATGGCTACAAAGGGGAATAAATACATCCCTTGGTACCAATCGTTCAGTTGAGACATTTAGCGCCACTTTCTAAAATTATCACAATTATTATTACTTTAGCAGTATGCAACTATACTCAATTAATGCAGGCCTCTTTAAACTAGACGGCGGTGCCATGTTTGGCGTAGTTCCTAAAAAAATATGGAACAAGTTGGTGCCTGCGGATGAAAATAATCTCTGTACTTGGGCAATGCGCTGTTTGTTGGTTATTAGCGACGGTAAAGTGGTGCTAATCGATTGCGGCATGGGCAACAAGCAAGACGAAAAATTTTTCGGACATTATGAACCACATGGCGATTATTCAATTGAGGCTTCATTAAAGCAATTGGGACTTTTACCTTCGGATGTAACTGATGTTTTTTTAACACATCTCCATTTCGACCACTGTGGAGGTGCAGTTACCAAAAACGATAAAGGCAAACTGGTGCCAACTTACCCTAATGCAAGATATTGGACAAATGAACGGCAATGGAATTGGGCAAATAACCCAAACGCCCGTGAAAAGGCCTCGTTTTTAAAAGAAAATTTCTTACCCTTAGAACAACACGGCGTTTTGCACTTTATTGAAGAACATGAGGAGCTTTTTCCGGGTTTTAGCACCATTTGGACTTATGGCCATACCGAAGCTATGATGTTGCCTGTAATCAAATTTAATGGCAGTAAAGTAGTGTATTGTGCCGATTTGCTCCCGAGTCACGCACATATTCCATTGCCATACGTTATGGGCTACGATGTTAGGCCGCTCGTTACCATTAAAGAAAAAGAAGCCTTTCTTAAAGAAGCTTGCGATAAAAAGTATTTCCTTTTCTTCGAACACGATAGTCAACACGAATGTTGCAGCCTCGAAAAAACCGAAAAAGGAATTAGGCCGAAAAATTTCTATAAATTGAATGAATTGCCCGTTGGTAACTTGTTTTAAGTATTTTTTTGTCAGTTATTTTAATTTCAAATATCAAGTGCTTATCTTTGCCGCCCAATGGCGTGGTAGCTCAGTTGGCTAGAGCGCAGCACTCATAATGCTGAGGTCGAGAGTTCGAGCCTCCCCCACGCTACAAAGCAACCTTTAAGGTTGCTTTTTCTTTTTAAATGCATTTATGCTATCTCAATTATCTTACTTCAATTAAATTTACACAATGGAAAATATCATTTATCTCGTTGCAGGTATCACAATAGGGGCAGTATTAACTTGGGTGATTAGAAAACTCATTGTTGAGCGCAATATGGTTAGTCGCAGTGAATTCAGCCAAAAACAGGATGCCTTAATGCAAGCAGATGCTAACAGCCGTTTCCACAGCGATAAAATTAACGACCTCAACCAAACTTTAATCGATGCGAATAATAAAATAAAATCAGCAAGTGATGAGAAGGAATTGTTGCAAATAACGTTGTCGTCGGTTAAAACAACATTAGATAAATTAGAAATTGATTACCGAGAAACTAAAACACAATTTGAAACATACTTTGCACAAAACAACGAATTAAAAGATTTTATAATAAAAGTAAAAGGCGAAAACGAAGTATTAAAAGCCAAAAACGCAAGCATTGAAAAAGGAATAGAAGAATTAGGCGAAAAATACACAACACAATTTAAAGTTTTAGCCAACGAAATACTGGAAGATAAAAGCAAACGCTTTACTGAAGAAAATCAAAAAAACATTAAGCAAATACTCGACCCGCTTGGCATTGATTTAAGAGAATTTAAAAAGAAAGTAGAAGAAACTTATGAGAAGGAAAACAAACAACGGTTTTCACTCGAAGAAAAAATAAAAGACTTAGTAAGTTTAAATAAACAAATTAGCGAAGAAGCTAATAACCTGACCAAAGCATTAAAAGGTCAACGCAAAACACAAGGCGATTGGGGAGAAATGATTTTAGAAAACATTCTTCAGCAATCAGGTTTAACAGAAGGTCGCGAGTATTTAAAGCAGGCATTTTTACGCGATGATGCTGGTAATACGTTGTATAACGATGAAAATCAAAAAATGCAACCCGATTTTGTAATCATGTATCCCGATAAACGTCAAATAATTATTGATAGTAAAGTTTCTTTGAGTGCATATGAAAGATATAATTCATCGGAAGATGATATCGAACAAAAAAAGGAACTTGATTTGCATATTAGTGCAATGTATAAACATATAGATGAATTATACCGCAGAAATTATCAGCAATTTTCTAAATCACTCGATTTTGTGATGATGTTTATTCCCGTAGAACCGGCTTACATGTTGGCTATGCAAAAAGATGCCGATATATGGAATTATGCTTATCGCAAAAAAGTAATTTTAATTTCTCCAACTAATTTAATTGCAGCGGTTAAATTAGTGTCAGAACTTTGGAAAAAAGATGATCAAAATAAAAATGCAGTCGCAATTGCGGAACGAGGCGCTGCTCTTTACGATAAATTTGTAGGCTTTGTAGAAAACTTAGAATCAATCGGCGACAGCATCAATAAATCGCAACGCACTTATGATGAAGCCATGAAACAATTAAAAGATGGCTCCGGCAATTTAATTGGACAAGTAGAAAAATTACGTAAATTAGGCGTACAAGGTAAAAAGAGTTTACCCGGAACCATATTAAGCGATGCCGAAATTGAAGATGATCAGTAATCAGTAAAAAAATCAACTGCATCTTGCATATCTACATCAGGAAATTCTTGTTTAAACAAGTCGATTTTAGTTAGCATTTTTTGCCTGAATATTCGATGTTTAGGTGAATCAGGAAAAAATGGTCTGTGCAGCATCGCCGCATTTATTTCTTGCTGATGTTGAATACATGATTGCAATTTATTTGTTGTGCAGGCTTCTAAAAATTGTTCCCAAATATAATCAACAGCAACAGCATTTGGATGTAACATGTCATCGGCATAAAACCTATAATCACGCAAATCGTCCATCATAATTTCATAAGCCGGAAAATAATAAGCGTTGCTGCTATTTTTCAATGATAATTGTATGGCTTCAATGAGCACGGCTTTACTTCTGTTATTCTCAACAGCGCCATCACGCCAGTGCCGCACAGGGCTTATTGTAAAAATTACAATAACATTAGGATTAAATGCTATCAAAGCCTCTAATAAGTGTTCAAGTTGAAACTGCAATTCAGCAACCGCAAGCTGCACTTTGTTGAACGAAGTGCCGGGGAGTTTGTGATTATTGGCCACAATTTCTCCGGTGGTTTTTGATTGGTAAACCAAGGATGTTCCTAAGGTAACAATAACATGCGATGCGGTTTTGAGACAATCATGCCCTTGCTTAACTGCTTGGTTCATCAGCAATAAGGCAGCATCTGCCGTAACACCCGCTACCCTACTATGAAAATCGGGATGACAGAACACACCTTCAGATACGAATAAGTCATTAGGCACAAAAGTTTGTTGAGCAATATGATAATCGATAGCTTTGGCAATAGACACCGGATTGTAAATCACACCATAAGGATTGCACAAATTACGCATCCGATATGCTTGCATTTTATCACCTAAGTTTTCAGCAAAGCAGGAACCGATTAAGTATATAATACTGTCAGTACCTATCGGGGAATCTATCTTGTTAGCAGTTACAATAGTTCTGAAATCCGGCATACCAATAAATTCATTTTTAAATTAGTTTGCAATTTACTGTTATAATTTTATTTTTACATGCACATACGTGCAGTAGTATTAAGCCAAAGTTAATTTAATGTTTATTGCAGAAATGGAAACCGGATTGCATATTGTACTAATAAGTGATGCAAAGTCAGGCCTAGCCGAGATTATGAGCGGATATTTGAACTTCTATGGCACTCCTTTAATGGTAATTTCACTTCGCGTAGCCTCCCCTACCATTCATCCCTTAGCAGAGCAAGTGCTTAAGGAAGATGGAATTGATATTTGGAAGACTGAAAAAGTTATACCCAAAAACACTAAAAAGCTTACTATATATATTAATCAGGCTCAGCAGCAACATCAAAAAACTGCAGCAAGTAAATACTACAATTTTGAAGACCCGCTCTCATTTGATTCTTATGATAAAATTGTAGCTGCATTTCGCAAAACACGCGAATCGATAAAAAAAGCAAGCATTGAACTTGTTGGCGAAATAACGGTTGGCTTGTAAATAAATCGTTTTATATATATTACTCCAACTGCATGTTTACACTATTGTAATGTTAATTAATGTATAACCAATACTGCTGCAAGGTTAAATCGACAAATGGCATATTTAATAATTATTAAATGAGCAATATATTCTCAAATAGTTCGTATTAAATTTACAAATACACTTGCAAGTTAATAATTAATAAACCTTAAGTTGCAAATGCTTAGTTATAAAGTTACCTTTTCATAACGCGTGTACAATCAAGCCTTAATACTGCACCTCTACTTTTGCATTTCATTATTTCTAACTCTAAATGCAATCAACAATGAAAAAATTTTTACTGGGTTGTCTTGTTTTCGCACTGGGATTCACGGCGGTACAAGCACAGGTAGTAACCGTAAGCGGTGAAATCACAACCAACACAACGTGGACCAAAACCAACATCTACTTATTAAGTGGATTTGTTTATGTAGAAGATGGTGCTACATTAACAATTGAAGCAGGAACCATTATTAAAGGTGACAAAGCTTCTAAAGGTACATTAATTGTTACCAAAACAGGTACAATCCAAGCACAAGGTACTGCATGTCAGCCTATCGTGTTCACATCAAACGAGCCTGCCGGTTCAAGAACTTACGGCGACTGGGGTGGTATTATCATTTTAGGTGAAGCTCCAATTAACGTAACAGGTGGTTCGGCAGTTATTGAAGGTGGTGTTGATACACCTGAAGGTGATGGTACTTACGGTGGCGCAAGCCCTGCTGATAACAGCGGTGTTTTAAGCTATGTACGTATCGAATTCCCTGGTATTCCTTTCGTTCCGGGTAACGAAATTAATGGTTTAACAATGGGTGGTGTTGGTAGTGGAACAACTATCGATCACATTCAAGTTTCTTATTCAGGTGATGATTCATTTGAATGGTTTGGTGGCCGCGTTAATGCTAAATATATTGTAGCTTACCGTGGTTTTGATGATGATTTTGATACTGATTTTGGTTACAGAGGTAAAGTGCAATTTGGTTATGCATTGCGTGACCCTAACGTGGCTGACGTTTCTGGTTCAAATGGTTTTGAAGCAGATAACGATGCTACAGGTTCTACTAACTCACCTTTTTCAAAAGCGTTATTTTCAAACATAACAATTGCCGGTCCTAAAGTAAACACAGGTGATGTTGTAAACGTAAACTTTAAAAGAGGTGCGCATTTAAGAAGAAATACACAAACTTCTATTTACAATTCAATTATTATGGGTTACCCTGAAGTTGGTGTGAGAATTGAAGGAACAAACACTTCTATTAATGCATCAAACGACAGTTTACAGTTTGAAAATAATATTATCTCAGGCAGTCCTGATGACTATAATTGCACTACTTGCGATGTAGGATTTAATATCGATACTTGGGCAGCCGGAAATGCTAACCAAACTTATTTAACAAACGCAGGTGTTGGTTTAGTAGATGCTTTTAACTTAAGCAACCCTGACCCGCGTCCATCTGCAGGTTCTGCTCCAACAACAATTGGAACTTATTTTACAGGTTTATTAAGCGATCCTTTCTTTACACCAACTTCTTACACAGGCGCGTTTTCAACAACTAACGACTGGACTAATGAGTCATGGTTAAACTTTGATCCACAAAATACAAATTATACAACTCCGGGTATTAATTACAACCCTGCTGTTTCTGCTGTATTAACAACTGAAACTTGCGACAACACAGGTGCAATCAACGTAACTGCAACCGGTGGTGCAGGTGGATATACTTACTTATGGAATGATGGCGCTACAACTGAAGATCGTTCAGGTATCGTTTCAGGTGCTTATACAGTAACTGTAACTAGCAACGGTTGTTCTGCAACTGCAAACTACACTGTAAATGATGTAACAGTTGCAAAACCTGCAGGCTTAGCAACTTCAGCAATAACTCATTGCAGTGCAGCATTATCTTGGTCACCGGCTGTAGGTGCAGCTTCTTATGAAGTTCGTTTTGCAATTACAGGTGGTGCTTATTCTGCTCCGGTAAACGTTGGTGCAGTTACAAACTACACATTCACAGGTTTAGTTGCCGGAACTAGCTACGATTTCCAAGTTAGATCTAAATGTGTAACAACCGAAAAAAGTGGTTATTCTAAGAAAACAGCTTCTATAGTTACTTGTGGTGCTCCAACAACTATGACTGCTTCTGCAATCACAGCTAGTGGTGCAACAATCAGCTGGACTAATAGCTGTGCTGTAACAGGTTATAGCTTACAATACAGAAAATCAGGTATCAAAGCTTGGACTACTGTATCTGTTGTTCCTGCTACTTATGCTATTACAGGTTTATTAGCATCAACTACTTACGAATATCGCGTAAGCAGCAATTGCGCAGGTGGTGCTGTTTCAACTTATTTACCTTTTCAGGCCTTCACTACTTTACCTTTCCGTATGGAAAACAATGCAACATCTGATGCAAACATGTTAATGGTTAATCCTAACCCTGCATCTGATAACGTTGTAATTTCAATTGCAGCTGAAGCAGTTGTTAACGTGTCAATCATCAACATGGTTGGTCAAGTAGTATACGTAAATAATAACATTTCTGTTAGCGGTTTAGAAGCCATCAACCTTTCTTTAGAAGGTTTTGATGCAGGTATTTACATGGTTAACATCAAAGGTGACAATATCAATGTTACCAAAGAGTTAGTTGTAGGTAAATAAATAATTAATTGCAGTTTAATAATAAGCTCCCGAGCGCAGGTTCGGGGGCTTTTTTGTTTACATTCCATTTATGTTAAACTAATGTTACAATAAAGATTAGGTAACATTGTACGTTGACCTTTGCAGTATAAATTCTTACAATATGCAATGGTCTTTTAGAATCCTATCTTTTATTACAATTTCACTGGTTGCCTTGACTACGTTTGGTCAAACAGGTGCAATTTCAGGAACCGTAATTGATGCTGCAAACACTGAAACCTTAGTTGGCGCAACAGTTCTAATTGAAAATTTACCAAGCGCAGGTTCAAGTACCGATATCGATGGCCGATACAAAATTGATGATCTGGCTCCCGGCACTTACACGCTTGTAGTTCGTTATGTTTCATTTGAAACAAAAAATATTCCGGGCGTTGTTGTTACAGCAAATAACGTAGCCATTGTTGATGTTGCCATGTCGACCGAAATTGCCGATATTTTTGGCGATTCAATGGTAGTTATTACTGCCCAAGCACGTCAAGAAAACTTAAATACGGTTTTAGCATTTCAAAAAAACAATATCGCACCTTCAGAAGTAATCTCACGCGATATCATCTCTCGCAGTCCCGATAAAAATACAGGTGAAGTATTAAAACGCATGAGCGGAACTACCATTACTGATGGTAAATTTGCCGTTATTCGCGGTTTAAGCGATAGATATAACATTGCATTGATAAACGGAAATGTTTTACCAAGCACTGAACCGGACAGAAAATCGTTTGCATTCGATTTATTTCCTGCAGCCATGCTCGACAATTTAATTGTTGTAAAAGCAGCACAGCCAAACTTACCCGGCGATTTTGCAGGTGGTATTATCATGCTTAATACTCGTGACATTCCTGATGAAAATTTTATTTCAGTTTCAATCGGTGGTGGATATAATACCCTTACCACATTTAAAGAATATTATACTTATACAGGCGGAAGCAAAGATTGGTTAGGTATTGATGATGGTATAAGACAGTTGCCTGATAATTTTCCAATAAATCGCGACTTATTTGTTGAGTTAAGCACAGCAGAAAAAGCGGATTTTGGTAAATCATTCGCTCCTTGGGGTGCATATGCTGAAGCATCAAGTCCAATTGATCAGAGCTATCAAATATCGGCAGGTTTAGTAAAGAAAATTGGTAAGATAAGTGAATTTGGTGCCATAGGTGCACTTACCTATAATAATTCTTACATAACAAATTTAATTACTCGCAACGATTATGATGATGAAGTAAATCCTTTATATGAATATAACGACGGCCAATACAGAAACAACGTTTTATGGGGTGGCTTAGTTAACTTATCATATAAAATTACTGACAACAATAAAATCACATTTAAGAACTCCTTTTCTGTTAACAGCGCTGACATAACCACTATGCGAACCGGTGTTGATTATATGAGAGCCGCTTATATACAAAATGAATATTACGATTTTAGTTCTAATCAATTGTCGTCATCTGTGTTAGGCGGTGAACATTTTTTAAGCGGCTCTAAATCAAAAATAAAATGGTCAGCAGGCTTAAATACATTGAAACGCGATCAGCCAAATTTCAGAACTGTTAATTATGCTAAAAACATTGTCCCTTCATTCGAGGCAGATACAGTTTTTACATTCGCGCCTTCGCCGTTTGCTTCTCCGGGTAGCTTAGGTATTTTTTATTCAGTCATGGATGAAACTACCTACACAGCTAGTTTTGATTACACCTATCCTTTCACTTTTGGCGATGCTAAACAATCACTTGGTATTGGTGGTAGTTTCTTAGATAAATCCAGAACTTTCGATGCGCGTAATCTTGGTGTTGCAACATCAAATGATATTTTCTTAAATCCCGATTATTTCGAAATAGTTGGATTGCCGGTTAATGAATTACTATCACCGGAAAATTTTGCCGATAGTTTATTTTTTATTGATGACATATCTAATCCAAGCGATTATTATGAAGGAACACAAAGCAATAAGGCTGTTTATGCCATGCTTGACAATAAAATTGGTACCAAGTTGCGCGTGGTTTGGGGAGCACGTTTAGAATTCTTTAGTCAAACAATAAGTTCATTCGCATATGGAGCCAGCGCTACACCTATTCCGATTGAAGTAGATACAAAAGAAACAGACAGCGTTGGTTTAAAGTTTGATTTATTGCCATCAGTTAATATGACGTATTCATTAACCGCAAAAACAAATCTTCGCTTATCAGCTTACAAAACTGTTGCAAGACCGGAATTACGTGAGTTGGCACCCTTCGGATTTTATGATATTGAAACCAATTCGAGCATAACCGGTAATCCTAGTTTATTGGCTACCAACATTTATAATGTTGATGTTAAAGCAGAGCATTTCTTTGGTGCAGGTCAAGTAATTTCAGGAGGCGTGTTTTATAAAAAATTCATCGATCCAATTGGACAACGCTTCTTTTTTGGAACAGTTCGCGAGTTGAAACCTATTAACGATTCAATTGCAACTGTGTATGGCGCTGAATTTGAATTGCGCAAAAATCTTGGGTTTATAGCTAAAAATGTGAAATTTCTTGAACGACTTACTTTCAATACTAATCTAGCAATTATAAGTTCAACTACAACCCTTCACGCTGCTGATACTGCCTTAGCGGGAGTTACCGAACGTCAACTTCAAGGTCAATCAGATTATGTTGTAAATTTTGGACTAACCTATATCGAACCTGTAAAAGGATTATCATTCACGATTTTACACAACCAAATCGGTCGTAGAATATCGGAATATGGCAATGCACAATATGCTGATATTTATGAAAACCCAAGACCACTAATCGACGGTCAAATATCAATTCCATTTAGCCAAACTAGAGGCACTGTTAAAGTTAACTTCAGCGACATACTAAGTAAAAATGCAATCTTCTATCAAGATCTTGATGAAGATGGAAAATACGACGAAAGCATTGACAACACCATCCGCAATTTCGATATCGGATCAAAAATATCCCTTTCATTAAATTATAAATTTTAAATACAATTATTATGAAAAAACTGCAATTAACTTTCACAATGCTCTTCATGTTAGGCATAACAACAATTGCGCATGCGCAGCTGCCTACACACACACTATCCGGCGAAATTTCCGGCATCACCAGAAACCTTGTAAACGATACGGTTTATTTATTAAGCGGATTTGTTTATGTAGAAGATGGCGCAACTTTAAATATTGAGCCGGGCACTATTATCCGTGGCGAAAAAGACACAAAAGGAACACTAATTATTACCCGAGGCTCAAAAATTAATGCTTTAGGAACTGTTGATCAACCTATTGTATTTACAAGTAATGAACCTGAAGGTGACAGAAATTATGGCGATTGGGGCGGTTTAATTATTCTTGGAAATGCACCAATTAACGTTCCGGGTGGAACAGCTGTTATTGAAGGTGGAGTTGACACACCGGAAGGCGATGCAACTTATGGTGGTGTTAACCCAACCGATAACTCAGGTTCACTAATTTATGTACGTATCGAATATCCCGGTATTGCATTTGTTCCGGGCAACGAAATTAATGGTTTAACATGCGGTGGTATTGGTTCAGGAACAACACTCGATCACATTATGGTTAGTCGCTCAGGTGATGATGCATTTGAATTTTTTGGCGGAACCGTTAATGCTAAATATTTAATTGCCCATAATTCTTTTGACGATGATTTTGATACTGACTTCGGGTTTTCAGGTAAAGTACAATTTGGCTTAATTAAAAGAGATCCAACCTTTGCCGACGTATCAGGTTCAAATGGTTTCGAAAGCGATAACGATGGAACAGGTAGCACTAATTCTCCTCAAACTAATCCAACTTTCAGTAACGTTACTGTTGTTGGCCCAATACAAACAGCCGGCGATGTAATAAATGTGAATTACAAACGTGGTGCGCACTTGCGCAGAAACACTTCAACCGATATTTTTAACTCAGTTATAATTGGTTATCCTAGTGGTGTAATGATTGATGGTGCATTGTGTGAAGCAAGTGCAACAGCAAATACATTAAAAGTTCAAAATACAATTATTGCCGGTCACAACAACGATTTTGAAACTGCAGCAGGAAGCTTATTTGATGCTAATGCGTGGTTTACAACCGCTACTTATAACAACACAATTTACGATTTAAGCAGCGATGTTATGTTGACCGATGCTTATAACGTAACTTCTCCAAACTGCGTACCAATGGCAGGTTCACCTGTATTAAGCGGTGCTGCATTCGACGCACCTGAATTAGCAGGTTTAACTACAACAACTTATCGCGGTGCATTTGGCGAATTAGATTGGACTTCATGCTGGGCAAACTGGGATCCGCAAAATACTAACTACGGTGAAGTTGCAGGAACAATTGCTCAAGCAATAGCTTCATTTACTTATAGTAATGCTGCTTTAACTGTTACATTTAGCAACACATCATCAAATGCAGTTAGCTATAACTGGAATTTCGGTGATGAAACTACAACTGATGATTTTAGCATAGAAGCTAATCCTTCTTACACATACCCTGCTCTGGGTGTTTATGATGTTGTATTAGTTGCTACAGGAACTTGTGCCGATCAAAATACATCGAACCAAACATTGGACCTTTCTGTATCGGTAAATACATTAACTAATATCAAAGGTATCAGCATGTATCCAAACCCTGCAACTGAATTTATTAATTTAGCAATCAACGCAGCAATAGGAACTGAAGCAAATATTAATATAACTGATTTAACAGGTAAAATTGTTGTTCCTTCTGTGAATTATTCATTGACAAATGGAAATAACAATATTAAAATAAATACTGCCGATTTATCTGCAGGCATCTATTTTGTACAAATTGAAAATGGTGGTCAATCCACTGCAATGCGTTTATTCATAGCTAAATAAATAGGATTATTGTAAGAAAGAGGCTACCGCAAGGTGGCCTTTTTTTTTGCCCCGGAAAAACTAAAACCCTTGAAAACACCACATAAAAGCAGTAAAAATGCTACTTATACCATCTAAGCCAAAAATAAACATTCAAGAAAAAGGGTAAAAACTAAATACGTAACTTTACCTCTACATGCAAATCAAAGTTTATGCAGCAAAACGAATTATTAATCCACAACTTCTATATCGCATTTTTAGATAAAGATTATAAAACAATGCAAGCTACTTATGCTGATAATGCAACATTTTCTGATCCTGTATTTCAAAATCTAAACGCAACACAAACAAGAGGCATGTGGGAAATGTTTTGCAAGCGCGGAAAAGATATGCAATTAACATTTGAAATCTTGAGTATAGCAGAAAATCAGATTGTAGCCGAATGGATTCCAAGATATACCTTCTCTGCCACCGGTAATTACGTAGTAAACCATATCACCTCAACGTTTATTATAGCCGACAATAAAATTATGCAACATACCGATAATTTCAATTTTTACAAATGGAGCTGTCAGGCACTTGGCTTTAGAGGCGTTTTGTTGGGATGGACAGCATTTATGCAAAATAAAATTCGCAAAACGGCTATGGCAAATCTTACAAAATTTATTGCTACAAATAACAATTGATTTACTTACATATCGAGAAATGCAAACAACCAACAACCCCTTATTACCATTTCCGGTGATTGCACTTCCCAATGCAACCTTATTGCAATTAACACTTGAAGATGCACCTGTATTTTTCGAACTGCGCTGTAATACAGATGTAAATAAATACACAGGAATTTCAAAACCTGCAAGTATTGCTGAAGTTGAAATATTTATTACCAAACTGAATAATAATATTGAAACTCAAACAAGTATTATTTGGAAAATAGTGCTGCCCGAAACCACAACATTAATTGGAACTATTTGTCTTTGGAACTTCAATAAAGCAAATAATAGCGCAGAAATCGGATTTGTTTTAATGCCACAATTTTGGCGCCAAGGCATTATGTTCAATGCCGTAAATGCTGTTATTAAATTCGGATTTGATGTTTTAGACTTTCAAACAATTGAAGGATGGACACATCAACAAAATATTGGCGCAATTAATTTACTCATACATTCCGGCTTCAGCAGAGATTATGCATTAGAAAATGCTGCCCAATTTACCCCGGAGGAAAAAGATATGTGCATTTACACCTTGAACCGGAACAACTAATTATTGATGATTGGTTGTAGCATTAATTTCGGTCGATTTTGCCTTCCATTCATAATACAACTGTGAAATAAATCCATCGCTTATACCTTGCTTAGGCACATAAATTTTCTCTATCCCGGCCCATTTCATAACATTAATATAAATTTTCATAGCCGGCACTAATACATCTGCCCTATCCGGCTTTAAACCCAACGAGCGAACACGCTCTCCCATGCTTAACTCATCGATGTACATCATCACCCGCTTCAAAATACTAATACTCAAATAAGGTTTGCCGGCTTTTCCATAGTGCTTCATTGCGTGATTAATATTGCCGCCAATTCCTATTGCACTTAATTCAAAATTATGATTCTTCGTTTGCTTTATCCATTCCAGCATTTCTCTCCAATCACCATCCACTACCTGATCATTTAAAATGCGCAAAGTGCCAATATTAAATGAACGGTTCGCAATCAATTGCCCTTTGCCTAAAAACGCAAGCTCCGTACTTCCACCACCAACATCAATGTATAAATAAAAGTCGTTCGGCTCTAATCCAATTTGATCTAAAGGCATTAACATTATTGACTTACCTTCTTTATCTCCAGAAATAATTTGAATATCTAATCCTGATTCTTGCTTAACTCTTGCAATTACGGCTGCACTGTTTTTAGCATCGCGCATGGCAGAGGTTGCACAAACTTTAAAAGCTGTTACTTTATGAATCTCAATAATGTTTTTCATGGCTATCATCGCCTTAACTAACATCGAAATTTTCTCTTCCGATATAACGCCATCTATAAATGCATCTTCACCTAACCTTACCGGCACCCTAATAAGCGAATCTTTATGAAAAACCGGCCCTTTTGGGGTTTCATATACATTCTCAATTAATAACCTTATTGCATTACTGCCTATATCTATTGCTGCAAATTTCATCTTTTAATTAATTACTTACTTATTTTGAAATATTTCATTTTAGCTATCACCATCAATTACATTTATTCAATATCTGATTTTAACAACTCATAATAATTTTTAAAGTAGTCGTATAAAGCAGTCTGACTTCGCACGGCTGCGGCTGACTTTGATTTTTCTACATAATCATTTAAATGGCCATGTGCTAATTTCCGAGCTTTAACATTGTCTTTCCATTGCAATTCGAGTATTTCCTTTAATTGTTTCTTTATATCCTTGTCCAAAATATTTACCATCACTTCTATGCGGTGGTCTATGTTTCTTTCCATCATGTCTGCCGAACCAATATATATTTCCTCTTTTCCATTGTTATGGAAATACAACATCCGCGGGTGCTCCAAATATCTATCTAAAATACTAATAGCTTCAATGTTTTCGCTCAGCCCCTCAACGCCTGGAACCAGTGAACAAATTCCTCTTACAATAAGTCTAACTTCAACTCCTGCAGCACTTGCCTCATACAACTTTTTGATGATTTCCATATCCACCAAATTATTGATTTTGAAAAATATTTTTGCCGATTTTTTCTCCTTTGCAAATTTAATTTCTCGGCTAATTAACTGTTTTACTTTGGCACGCATATTTAATGGTGCAACCATCAAGTGCTTGTATTTTCCAATCTCAAATCGGTTGTCAAAAAATTCAAATATTTTTTTAACCTCTCGTGTAATTTCAGGCCTTGCAGTTAATAGAAATACATCTGTATAAATTTTCGCCGTATTCTCATTATAGTTTCCGGTTCCAATAATTGCATATTGCACTAATTTTCCTTCATGTAAATGGGTAATCAAACATAATTTCGCATGTACTTTTAAGTGATTAACACCAAACAAAACTTTAACTCCCTCCTCTTGCAATCTATTCGACCAAAATATATTATTTTCTTCGTCAAATCTGGCCTGCAATTCCATAATAACAGTTACCTGTTTGCCGTTTCTCGCTGCATTAATTAAACTCATAACAACACTGGAGTTTTTAGCCACGCGATATAACGACATATGTATGCTGGTAACATTCGGATTAATTGCCGCTTCTCTCAGCAGGTCAATTATATGATGGAAACTCTGATAAGGAAAATGCAAAAATAAATCGCGCGTGCGCAACACACTGGTAATGCTCGAATTTGTATTTAGCAGCGGATGTGGCACAGGTGGAAGACTCGGATACCGCAAATCTTTTCTGCCCAAATCCGGGAAATTCATAAAATCTTTAAAATTGTGATAGCGTGCACCGGGAATAATTGCATCATCGCGCTGCAATTTCATTTTCTTGGCAAAAAATTGCAACATTTCTTCCGGCATTTGCGCATCATAAATAAATCTCGTTGTTTCACCTTTGGTTCTGCGCTTAACACTCTTCTGAATTATCTCTAAAACACTTTGCGATAAATCGGTATGCAAATCCAATTCAGCATCTCTGGTTATTTTTATTGTATATGCATCAATAGAATCATAATTAAAGATGTAATACATCGCATCAAGATTATACCGAATAATATCATCCAACAAAATAATATACTTCTTATCCCCGTCGTCGGGCAATATAAAAAAGCGCGAAGGTTCCCCATCCGGCACTTCAATTAAAGAATATCTTGTCGCATTAGGCTTATCCTTCTTCATCATGCGCACTGCCAAATAAATACCTTTGTCGTTAAGCAATGGCATGCGCTTATCAGGCTCAATCATTATTGGAAATAACCGCTGATGCACATATTCATTAAAATACTGACGAATAATTTCACCTTGCTGAGAATTAATCTCCTTCTCGTTGAGAATAAATATTTTATGCTTCTTAAGTTCCTCTAAAATGTTCAAATAGGCATTGTCGAACCTGTTTTTTAACACCAATACCTTTTTTTGAATTTGATTGAGTGTTTTGGCCGGATTTACATCAAACACCTTCAACTGCGATTTTTGCAAGCGCATCATTCGGCGCAGAACAGCTACGCGCACGCGAAACAACTCATCCTGATTATTGCTGAAAATTCCCAAAAATCTGATACGCTCGTTCAAAGGAACGTTAGTGTCCTCTGCCTCTTGCAATACTCGTTCGTTAAAGGATAACCAACTTAAATCTCTGTTTATATGCTTGATTTTCAATTTCTTCGTCTTTCTCGCCGGCATAATGCTGTTTTATACAGGCAAATTTAATCTTTGGCTAAATTACTTGGGTATTAAACTTCAAAACGATTGTAACTAATTAATTAATTGTTAATTAATTGTTTACCTAACAAACGGGCAGATTTAAGCATTTACTTACCTTTGCACCATGAATCAGGATAAATACGACAAACGAGGTGTTTCATCGCAAAAAGAAGAAGTGCATAAAGCCATAGCGCACATGGACAAAGGACTTTACCCAAACGCTTTTTGTAAAATTTTACCTGATTTTGCCGGTGGCGATGATACTTTTTGCAATGTAATGCATGCCGACACAGCAGGAACTAAAACTGCTTTAGCCTATATTTATTGGAAAGAAACAGGTGATACATCCGTATGGGAAGGAATTGCCCAAGACGCCTTGGTAATGAATTTAGATGATATGGCTTGCGTTGGTATAACCGATAATATTACCATTTCATCTACTATTGGCCGCAATAAATCAATTATTCCCGGCGAAGTGCTGGCAGCAGTTATTAATGGCACGAACAAGTTTATCGATAACATGCAGCAACTTGGCATAACTATTCACCACGCAGGCGGCGAAACTGCCGATGTTGGTGATATTGTACGCACCATCGATGTCGGTATTACAGCTTTTGGTCGTATTAGCAGAAACCAACTTGTTGTAAATAATATTCAACCCGGAAATGTTGTGGTAGGTTTGGCAAGTTTCGGACAAAGCACCTACGAAACCGATTACAACGGTGGAATGGGCAGCAACGGACTTACCAGCGCAAGACATGATGTTTTTGCAAAAAAATATGCTGCATTGTATCCACAAAGTTTTAATCCGCAAATTCCTGACGATGTTGTTTACACAGGAAGTAAATCTCTTGAAGATACTATCTCTATAAATGAGACAGCAATTACAATAGGCAAATTAGTGCTATCACCAACCAGAACTTACTTACCGGTAATTAAATCTATTTTAGATACCTGTAAATCAGCTATTACAGGTTTAATTCACTGCTCCGGTGGCGGACAGACTAAAGTGCTGCACTTTGTTGAAAATGTGCATATCATTAAAGATAATTTTTTCCCTGTTCCGCCTCTATTTGAAATGATACAAAAAGAATCCGGAACAGATTGGAAAGAAATGTATAAAGTATTTAATATGGGTTGCCGCTTAGAAGTTTATACCGATGAATCAACCGCTTCAAAAATAATTGCAATTGCACATTCATTTAATATTGATGCCCAAATAATTGGTCGTGTAGAAAAAGCGGAAAATAAAAAAGTAACAATGGTTACACCAAATGGCACTTTTGAATATTAATTAAATTTAATGAAGTTATAATTGCGAGAAAAAAATACTTTCAGGCATTAAAAATTTGCAGCTGATTACCAACTCGGAAAATCTCTAAAGTAAACTTTAAATCGCTTCGCAGATGTAACTCTGTTCACATAAAAGAAGTTGAGTATAATGCCCATAATTACTATAAGCATGCCAACAATTGCAATCATATTAAACCTTTCACTAAAAAACAAGAATCCAAACGCAAGCGCGAAAACCACACCTAGATAGGCATAGTTGGCAATTGCGCCTGCCTTTTCCATTTGATACGCCTTAGTCATATATACTTGAGCAAACTGTGTAACTAAACCCATTGCAACTAATAAAAACCATTCTCTGCCTTCAGGCATAACCCAGCTAGAAACACAAAATGGTGTTACAATCGGAATAGAACATAAGGGTAAATAAAACACCATTACTAAAGCCGGCACATGATTAGCTGTTTTTCGCAATGCATTGTATGCCAGTCCCGAAAACGCCGCTCCCAAAATGCCTAATAATAATAAATCGGTGTTATCATTTTTCTCAAAACCATTAATAAATATTATTCCCACAAATGAAATTCCGAAAAATATCCTTTGTTTCCAATTCATGTGCTCACGCAATAAAATTGATGCGAATATTATTGTAAATATTGGCGATAAATAACCAATTGTTACTGCAGTAGCTAATGGTAATTTTTGAATACTGTAAAAGAAAATTACTAATGCAATTGATCCGGCAACTCCTCTGCCAATCATTACCCAACGATACTTTGAACCAAACGGGAATAATTTATTGCGATACAATAAATAACTCGTTACAATTAACATTACTAACGACCTGAACAACACTAATTCATAAGAAGGAATTCTACCAAGGTATTTTACAATTACATTCATTACTGCAAACAAAAAAGTTGCAACAATCATATAATAAACGGCCTTGGCATGGGTGTTAACAGGAGCAGTGCTCAAATTTTCGAC
>JANMLV010000094.1:0-15497 GCA_031372705.1 Bacteroidota bacterium
AGCTATTATTTGCAAAACACACCTTAGCGCACCTTCGAGGCCTTTGGGTCTTTGTGGCTAAATTAAAATTTCCTATTGGCCACGAAGTCTCGAAGTGGCCCATAGTAACACGAAGTAAGTGTTTGAAAAATAATTATAACAGCTATTATTTGCAAAACACACCTTAGCGCACCTTCGAGGCCTTTGGGTCTTTGTGGCTAAATTAAAATTTCCTATTGGCCACGAAGTCTCGAAGTGGCTCAAAGTAACACGAAGTAATTGTTTGAAAAATAATTATATCAGCTATTAATTGCATAACACACCTTAGCGCACCTTCGAGGCCTTTGGGTCTTTGTGGCTAGATTAAAATTTCCATTCCGCTAAGCGGCCAAAAGTAACACTGAACTATTCAAACGGATTGTTGTATTCCGGATTGTCAACAAATGTTTCGTCGGTTAATGTTTTAAGAAATGCAATTATAGCTGCCTTTTCTTCTGCTGTTAATTGCACACCACCTTGAAATGCAAATTGCATAAAATTATCGGTAAATTGATTTTCGTTCACTGCTTCTGAATAAAAATCTAATACTTCTTCTAACGTTGCGAAACGCCCGTCATGCATATACGGAGCGGTTAATGCGATATTGCGCAGCGAAGGCGTTTTAAATTTTCCATAATCAATAGTATCTCCTGTAACATCGCCATATCCATGATCAAGAAAATCGAAAAAACGGTTGGCGTTATCTAAACCGTTATTGCGATATTGATAATCGGTAAAAAGTCCACCATTTACACCATGACAATGAAAGCAATCGCCACCATCTAATGAATTAAATAATTCGTAACCTAATACTTCTTGATCGGTTAAAAATATTTCACCTGCAGATGCTTTATCAAAACGACTATTTCCACTGGTAACAGATTTAAGAAATTGTGCAATGGCTTTTCCTAATAATTCATCTGTAATTTCTTCTTCCCCAAATGCTTCATAAAATAGTTGCGGATAGAATTCACTGCGCGATAATTTGATAATTACATTAGGTAAAATTTCATGCATTTCTAAAGGATCTTGAATTGGCATTACTGCTTGATCTTCTAAAGTTAGTGCCCGGCCATCCCAAAAAAATCCATTATCAAATGGTTGATAACCCAAATTATAAATAGGCATTGCATTGCGTTTTCCCGGTAAATAATCAATACCAATACTCAACGCAACAGTATCAGAAAAAGCATGTGCTACGCTATGGCATCCGGCGCAACTTAAAGTGCTGTCGGCAGATAAAAGCGGGTCATAAAATAGTTTGCGACCTAATTCAACACCTTTCACGGTTAAAGGATTATTTGCAAAAATAGGCAGCGGTGGAATTCCCATTGGTTTAATGGCAGTATATGGCGTTGGATCGTAAATCCATTCTTCGGGCCCGTCGGTTAGTTCGGGGTCAACTTCGCATCGTGTAAATAAAAATAACGCAGCAAAAATTCCAAGTATTGCAATTCGATTTTTCATATCTGATGGTAAAATTATAAATTAATTTTTGGTAAAATTTAAATATTTATGTCAATGGTCGATATGCTGTTAATCTTTCGTTTCTATTCATTACTCCGCTAGTTCGGTATTATTGAGCAGATCGTAATCGGTTAGTGACAAAAGGAAATTAATTAAATCTTGTTGTTCTGTTATGGTTAATGTAAACGGTTGAATTAAATCGCTTTGGTTTTCATGACCTGAAGCGCCGGATTCATAACTGTCAATAATTTGGTTCAGTGAGGCCACTTCACCATTGTGCATATAAGGAGCGGTAAGTGCCACATTGCGCAAGCTCGGCACTTTAAATTTACCTACATCTTCTTGCAACAGTGAAATTCGCGCGCGACCCGAATCATTGCTATAATCAGCAAAAAATCCATTGTTTTGATAAGTGTAATCGGTAAATAAATATCCGGAATGACAACCACTGCAATTTAATGTTGGACTAAAAAATAAATTCATTCCATTCACTTCTGATGCATTTAATGCAGATGTGTTTCCTTGATAAAAATAGCTATCAAATTTTGAATTACCACTCACAATAGTTCTTTCAAAAGCCGCCAGTGCTCGTGTTATACCAAATGGATCCGGACCTCTTCCAAATACGTCAATAAATGCATTAACATATTCTTGGTCGGCACTTAATCTATTCACCAACAAAACCATATTAAAATCCATTTCAAAATGTGTTTCTATGGGCACATAAACCTGAGTTTCAATTGTCGGATTCCCTCCATCCATAAGCATTTCGGGAGCCCAGGCTATATTGGCAAGTGATGGTGCATTTCTAAAACCGAGTCTGTTTTCAACGCCTGCACTTATCGCTATATTATCGCTAAAGGCATAAGCTTGTTTGTGACATGAGCCACAAGAAATAGTTGAGTCGACAGAAAGTGCTTTTTCGTAAAATAATTTTTTCCCCAAAGCAATTTTTGCAGTAGTTAGTGGATTATCGCCGGGTATATTCGGAAGAGAAAAACCGGCGGGTATATTTAAAACATACGTCTCCGGTTCTTCAATAATTAATTTATCTTTTTCGCAAGAAATAAGTAAAAATCCTGCAATGAATAAACATATATAATATGCTCTATTCGATTTTTTCATTTAGTCTTCGGGTGAAAACATATTAATTGTATTCTCATATAAAATTTCAGCCAGTGGTTCGTTATCAGTTACGTGTGTAGTATTATCATTTGCCATATCTACACCCATAAAGAAAGTATCCCAATCTGCTTTTAAATGCACAATATTTTCGTTGCCTTGTGCTAAGGTAATCGGATAATCAATTTCAATTGGTGCTAAATATCTATCGCTACCTTGATGCATTTCAAATTGACCGTCCGGATCAGGAACGCCATCAGCATCGCTGTCGGCATCACCATCAATTCTAATAAATATGTAACCAAAACTCCATCCCCAATGCATACTAGGAAATTGAGCTCCCAGCGGGTTGCCAATCGCAAATAAGCTTGGATCACCATGGTTGGTAACGGAATCAATACCAACATCGAACCTGATATTAGTGTAATCGCCTGCCGGTAAGTTGCCAATGGCATATTCCTCTATTTCAGGGCTCAACAGCAAATAGACTCCGGGAGCAGGTGTTTCGGCTCCAGCTGCATCTACCAGTCTGATATTAGAAATATAAAACTGAACTAAATTTAGGTCAGTGGCAACCCCGTTAATGGTATATTGTGTTTCTTCTACCAATTCGGTTCCACCTATATATTGATGCATGTGCAATTCAACAGCAAAGTCGCCCTCGGCATATATACAACCCATGTCCACCTCTGCATTTGCATCATAGTTGGTGGCAGTTTGGTCCATACAACCCTCTTTTTTAGTGCAAGAACTCAGCACAAAAATGGTTGCAAATGAAGTCAATAGGAGGAGATGGTTCATTCTTTTCATATCATGTAAAATCAAAAAAATTGATAAATGTTCAAACTATTCTGTAAAGATAACCGTTATAAACCTGTAATTGATGACTTTTATTACCTTGAAATGAGGCAATTTGGTCATTTTGACATAAAAATGATAACTTTGTATTTGTGAAGCAGATGTTCAAACATATTGGTATTTACGCGTTGATGGTGATTTTATTCACTACTTCGACCGGATTTACGCTGTTTTCTCATTTTTGTTTCATGGATGGCAATCAGGAAGTTTCGGCTACAAAAATTGATTCTTGCTGTTCAATAGCACTGCCGGATGTAGAAACGGAATTAACTTCACAATGTTGTAATGATGAGACAAACTTCATCAAATTCGATTTTCAGGCATTTGCGCAGCGCAATATTATAATTGACGAATTCCCACCAATGGATGCATTGGTATTGTTAAATTTTGTACCTGCTATTGAAAAGGAATTACCACAAAACAGCGCCGGTTTGCCGCCACCTAAATCGGGTCGAGAACGGCTTGTCGATATACAAATCTTACGTATTTGATTCATTATTTGTAAATGTTTTTGTTGTTCACTTAGTGAATGACAATATTTTTCATTTATAAATTTACAATAATGAAATTTTCAATTTTTAGTTTTATAGTCTTCATTTTTTCTTGCACTTCGATACTTGGCCAAAATATTTCAGGTCATGTAATGACAAATGATGACAAAGGGGATATGATTAATTTACCCGGTGCAAACATCATTTGGGTAAATTCAAATATTGGAGCAGTAAGTGCAACGGATGGAAGTTTTTCACTTGAGCGCAGTTCCGATTCACAGCAATTTATTGTGGTGAGTTATATCGGATATGTATCTGATACAATAAATATTATTGGAAAAACATCAGTGCATGTTATGTTGGTTCCATCTACCGATTTAAACACAATTGAAGTGGAAGGTAGCAGTGAGGGCAGAGGAATTAATACTATCAATCCAATAAATACCGAAACACTCAATAAGAAAGAATTATTAAAAGCGGCATGTTGTAATTTGAGCGAAAGTTTTGAAACAAACAATACTGTTGATGCTGAATTTAGTGATGCCATTACCGGTGCCAAAACAATTAAATTGTTGGGTTTAGATGGTGTTTATTCGCAAATAATGGTGGAGAATATGCCCAATGTTAGAGGATTAGCATCATCGTATGGGTTAACATTTATTCCGGGTCCGTGGATTGAAAGCATTCAGATTACAAAAGGTCCCGGTTCGGTAGTTAATGGTTATGAAGGCATTACCGGCGCAATAAACACGGAAATTAAAAAGCCATACGACATTGATGATGAAATTTTGCTGATTAATTTATTTGGAAGTAATTCGGGCCGATATGAAGCCAATATCAATTACAAACATTTGTTTAACGAGAAATGGGCAACAGCGCTTTATACCCATACCAGTCAGATGCACACTAAGCTTGACCACAATGCTGATGGGTTTATTGATGCACCTTTGAATGAAACATATGCCGTGATGAATAAGTGGAATTATTTTTCAGGAAAAAAACATGAAGCGCAATTAGGTTTAAAATATGTTTCATCTGATTTAACCGGCGGCCAGGTTTCCTATAATGAAAATCTAACAGCTGATATTGATAATGGATATGGAGTAAAAGTAAATATTGAACGTTTTGAAGCATTTATGAAAAACGGGTTTGTGTTTGAGCGTCCAAATACATCAATTGGAACTATAGTTAATTTCGCGCAACATAAACAGGAATCGATGTTTGGATTGAATAATTATGCCGGTGATGAAACCTATGCATCTGCTAATTTTATTTTTCAATCGTATATTAAAAATACCAACCACGCCATTAAAGTTGGTGCCAGTTATTTGTATAATAATTTTGATGAATCATTCGATTCGATTAATTATTTGCGCGAAGAATCGGTTCCCGGAATTTTTGGTGAATATCAATATAAATCGGGCGATAAATTAAGTGTATTATTAGGACTAAGAGCTGATTTACATAATTTATACGGCACATTTGTTACGCCAAGAGTGCATTTGAAATACAATGCGTTTAAAGAGACTACCATCCGCGCATCAATTGGTAAAGGTTACAGAATAGCTAATGTTTTTGCAGAAAACACAACGCTGTTAACCAGCAACAGAGCTTTGGTAATTACAGAATCGCTGTTACCGGAAGAGGGTTGGAATTATGGTATTACTATTATTCAACCATTTAAATTTAATTATAGAGAAGGCTCGTTTACACTTGATGCCTATAGAACCGATTTTGTGAATCAAATTGTTATAGATATTGATGCCAGTGCCGACTCTATTTTAATTTATAATTTAAAGGGCGATTCATACAGTAACGTGCTGCAAGCAGAAATTAATTACGAATTGTTAAAGCGATTGGAAATTCGCACGGCATATAAATTTATTGATGCAAAAGAAACGTTTAGTGGCGAATTATTAGAAATTCCCTTAACGTATAAACATCGTGGATTGGTAAATATAGCTTATGAATGGAAGCGCGCGGGATTAGTATTTGATGCTACAGCCCAATTTTATGGCAAAAGCCGATTGCCGGATTTGTCGGATAACCACGCAGCACACGATTTTGGAGAAACATCTGAGCCATATACCTTATTTTTAGGGCAAATTACCAAGCAGTTTAAAAAATTGGAGATTTACATTGGTTCTGAAAATATTGGCGATTACACACAGCATCAACCAATAATTGGGTATGACGATCCCTTTGGCTCGGATTTTGATGCATCTGTAATATATGCGCCATTGATGGAAAGAAAATTTTATGGTGGATTGCGATTAATATTTAATTAATAAAAAATAAAAAAAAACAATATGAAAAAATTATTAACGATAATCGGATTTCTGGCAATTACCGGAAGTCTTGCTGCCCAAACTGAAGGCAAACAATATGTTGAAATTAAAACATCAGCACAATGCGGAACTTGCAAAGCTGCAATTGAAAAAGCAGTTGGCAATATTGATGGTGTTAAGGTTGCAGATTTAGATTTGGAAACAAAAGTTATTGGCGTAAAATATGATAGTGCAATAACTAATGTAGAAGCAATTCGCACTGCCATTACAGCAATTGGTTACGATGCAGATACAGTTCCTGCAGATGCTAAAGCATATGAAGGATTGCATTCTTGCTGCAAGAAAGAGTAATTGTATATTAATTTATTTTATAATAGCCATGCAATTTTTTGTATGGCTATTTTTTTTGGGGAATGGTCATAAAGGTGGGGTTGTTTTTTTTGCCGGGAAGACGGGGAGGAAGGAAGTTTACGGGAAGGTAATACTTTCGCGGGAGGGTTCCACTCAAAGTCCAAGCAGGGTGCTTGCGTAGATTTAAATAATATTAATCCGGCAAAACCCTGCGGCTTGGTGACTAAAAGCTTTATGTGCAATAGGAATATTATAAAATTCTAAATAGCTTATTATTGGATAAATACGGTGTTGACCCGCTAATTAAAATTTGTTGGAAGAATGTATATACTTCTTTGCAATAATTCAATGTGCGAACTTTTGCCACTAAGGCTCAAAGGGGCTCGAAGGTACGCGAAGGGATAGCACGGACAAAATGATGTTTTTTTACTGCTTTTTGTGTTGCTCTTTTAAGCGTTTTTTTTCTTCTTTTTTTTCTTCTCGACTCATTCTTGTGCTGCCAAGTGAAAACTTAACCGGGATTTTATACCACACACTAACAGGAATGCCATCTACATAACCCGGCGTCCAATTTGGCATTTGTGAAATAACTCTGATAGCTTCCTCATCGCAACTCGCATGAATACCTCTTATAACTTGAATATTAGATACTTGACCGTTTTCATTTACAACAAATTTTAAATACACAACGCCTTCAATACCATTTTCATTTGCAATGCGCGGGTATTTGATATTTTCTGCTAAATACGCATATAGTTTGTTTACACCCCCGATATACTCAGGTAGTATCATATACGGAAAATAATTAGTATCTGCTCCGGTGCTGGCATAGCAATTTCCTGGTTGTAATGTATCATTTTTATAAATATCCAATCGTTTTAATTGACCTGAAGAATAATAAGTAGTTAATTCACCATTTAATTTACCATCTAAATAATTAATACTAAGTTTTAATTGCCCGGATTTAAAATATTCTTTTTCAACACCTGACTGAATTCGGTCAGGGATGTTAGCGTAATTCGTTTCTTTTAATAAAGTATCGGTTATAGTAAATCGAAAAATAACACCTGCTCCGGAAATCGTGTCGGTGTATTTATGAATTGTTTTATGTGTTGCATTTAACGCTTCTGTTTTTGCCCAATCATTGTCGAAAAAAAAAGTATCTATCTTTTGATATTGTGCTTTGGTTTGTGCAATTAATAGAAAAAATAGAATAGTGAAAATTGCTTTCATGTGTTTGTTTAAATTTGCAGGTCAAAGTTAAGAAAATATGTTTGACACCTTAGTTCGATATATCTGTTTCACTAAATACCCTAATTGAACTCAAAGAGATAGACTAATGTTGTTTGAAGTAGAGCTAAATTGACAGTTATGCTTAACTCTGCTTACTTTAGTGGTATTAATTAGATTTTTATGCCTTATCCATACCAAATTAAAACCTACGAAGCCTATAAAATTGCACACGCAAAGAGTTTAGAAAAGCCCGTTGAATTTTGGGGTGAAATAGCTTCATACTTCCATTGGCGCAAACACTGGGAAGTTACTTTAGATTGGAATTTTGTTGAGCCGCATGTACGATGGTTTATGGGTGGGAAATTAAATATCACCGAAAATTGTATTGACAGGCATTTAAAAGATAAGGGGAATCAACCCGCATTAATTTGGGAGCCGAATGATCCGGAAGAGGCACACCGCGTATTAACCTACAAACAATTGTATGATAAAGTTTGCCAGTTTGCACATGTATTGCGCAACAACGGTGTTAAAAAAGGCGATCGCATTTGTATTTATATGGGTATGACACCCGAGTTGGCAATTGCGGTATTGGCATGTGCAAGAATAGGTGCTATTCACTCTGTTATTTTCGGTGGATTTAGTGCACAAAGTATTGCAGACAGATTGCAAGATGCACAAGCGGAATTTATTATTACCAGCGATGGCGCTTATAGAGGAGGAAAAGATATTCCGTTAAAAAGTGTAATTGATGATGCATTAATTGCATGTAAGTTTGTTAAACGCGTTATTGTAAGTACCAGAACGCGCACCCCTATTAGTATGATTAAGGGGCGAGATGTGTGGTGGGAAGATGAAATTAAGAAAGTAGAAACTTTAGGGCTTCATGACTTTGAACCTGAAATAATGGATAGCGAAGACCCATTATTTATTTTATATACCAGCGGATCAACAGGAAAACCAAAAGGTGTTGTGCATGCCGTTGCAGGTTATATGATTTATACAAATTATACATTTATAAATGTATTTCAATATCAGCCCGGCGAAATTCACTTTTGCACTGCAGATATAGGTTGGATTACCGGTCATAGTTATATTGTTTACGGACCATTAAGCGCAGGCGGCACTTCACTTATGTTTGAGGGAATTCCAACATGGCCTGATGCCGGCCGTTTTTGGGATATTGTTGAAAAACATAAAGTAAATATTTTATATACTGCACCAACAGCAATACGAAGTTTGATGAGCTTTGGCACTTCACCTTTGGAAGGAAAAAACTTAAGCTCATTACGCATTTTAGGCACCGTAGGCGAGCCAATTAATGAAGAAGCATGGACATGGTATAATATTAATGTCGGCAAAGAGAAATGTCCTATTGTTGACACTTGGTGGCAAACAGAAACCGGTGGAATTATGATTTCAAATCTTGCCGGAGTTACACCTGCAAAAGCATCGTTTGCCACATTACCAATGCCCGGTGTTGACCCTGTTTTATTAGATGATAAAGGCGAAATAATTCTCGGCAATAACATTAGCGGTAATTTATGTTTACGTTCGCCATGGCCATCAATAATTAGAACTACTTATAACGACCATGAGCGTTGCAAAACAAATTATTTTACTGCTTATCCAAATTTATATTTTACGGGCGATGGTGCTTATCGCGACGATAACGGATTTTATAGAATTACCGGTAGAGTTGATGATGTATTAAATGTTAGCGGTCACCGAATTGGCACAGCAGAAGTAGAGAATGCAATTAATATGCACGCAGGTGTTATTGAAAGTGCAGTGGTAGGTTTTCCGCATGATGTAAAAGGTCAGGGAATTTATGCTTACGTGGTATATAATGGTAATTCTGCCGATGATGCTCATCTCACCAAACAAGATATTTTACAAACAGTAACACGCGTTATTGGTGCAATTGCAAAACCGGATAAAATACAGTTTGTTTCCGGCTTGCCTAAAACACGAAGCGGAAAAATAATGCGTCGTATTTTGAGAAAAATTGCGGAAGGGGAAATTGAAAATATTGGTGATACATCAACATTGTTGGATCCGGGAGTGGTGGAGGAGATTGTGAAGGGGAGGAGCTAATGTGCTAATGTGCAAATGTACCGATGTGCAAATTAAACAGCCGGAGCCAATGTGCTGATGTGCAAATGTGCTGATGTGCAAATTAAACAGCCGGAGCTGATGTGCAAATGAAACAGCCGATGAACAGCCGAACAGCCAATGTGCTGATGTGCTAATTTGTTGATGTGCTGATGTATCAATATACCAATTAAGCAGCCAATTAATGTGCAGATGTGCTAATGGAACAGCCCCTCCTGTTCGCGGTTTGGTTTTCAACCAAGCGCTTTCCGAAATTTGCGACGAAGCGGTTTGAGATTTTTTAATTATCAGTTTTGTAACTAAGAATTTATTCCCAATTGCCACATGCAAGTCGTGGTTGTTGTTTCTCACTGACCACCATGGTGATGGGTTCTAAATAATTAGATTCGGCGATAATTATAAAATGGAGCAATTTGGTTGTAAAAAAATAAGATTAATACATCTCAAATTTAATTGTTTCAAATTGATCATTTTTTGAAAATTGGAGAATGTAGGTTCCGGCGGCAAGAAATTGTGGGTATAACATAATGGAATTAATTCCACTGTTGAGTTGCATGCTTTTTTGATATACTTTTTTACCGGTAATATCTACAATTTGAAAAAATCCTTGACCTTCGGTTGCAGAAACAACAGATAGGTTTAGTTCGCCGGTGGCAGGGTTGCTGGAATTAAGTGCTATTGAATTTACTAATAGTTGTTCTGAACGAATTGCAATTACACTTGAATAGGTAAACTCACCGTCAAAATCTACTTGTTTTAATCGATAATAATTCAGTGTTCCCCCCGGGTTTTTATCTAGAAATTCATAATTAATTAAATTATTGCTGTTGCCGGCAGCTTCAACAATACCTATTGATTCAAATGAATTGCCATTAAATGATCTTTCAATAGAAAATGATTTGCTGTTTTCTTCAGATGCTGTTGACCAATGTAAATAATTACCTTCATTTGTATGATAACCGTTGAATGAAAGTAAAGAAATGGGTAAAGGTGTTGGACAAGGATTTGTAATCGTTACGTTATCGGTCACAATATTGCCGCAGGCATCTGTAATGGTTAAGGTTACAACTGTTGCGCCCAATGGAAATAAATAAGTATCTGTAACACCAACTCCTCCGGAAGGAGTCCATGTATAGGTATAAGGACCAACACCATAAGTAGGACTGCCGGTAAATGTTACTGTTTGTGTAAGACAATCAACAATGGTAAAAGCGGTTAAATCGGATCCACCTGTTAACGCCTTACCTTCTAAAGTATACCCTTCAATTGTTACATTAAATTTAGTAAGTTTAATGCAAGGAGTTGCACAAGCACCGCCGGCACAAGCTGTTCGGTTTAAAAATGCTGTAAAAGGTATATTGTAAGAAGCACAAGATGGAGTAAGACAGGTAACCAAAGTTGGTGTTGAAGTGGTTGGTCCCCAAGTTCCATAACCGCCGCAAGCACCTGCACAAGTCCAAACAAATCCAGGAGTTGTTGGACTAGTTCCGCAAGATGTAGAAAAATAAATTTGTGCTTTATTTAAATAACATCTGCTGGCAGCCGGTGCACCGCAATCGCCTAAAACACCTCCTACAACTTCCCAATACATTGTTGCATTAGTTAGGGTTGCATTGGCTGGTGTTGCAACATTAGTTATTAATGAGCAAAATGCAGGTGAAAAATTAGAACCACTCGTGCCTGTCCAATTTGTTGTTATAAAAACAAGCGGATCGATTATAATTGGAAAAATTCTGCTTTCATTTTTTAAATAATTATTACTTACATAAAGTTGAATACGGTATTCACCATCAATTTCAACAATTTTATATCCTGACCTAAAACCGGGTCTTTCATTAATTTCAGAAGTGTCGCCATCATAAACAACCGGTCTCGAAAAACGAACATATTCCATTTGAAATTGGTCAACCAAAAGTAAATCACCTTCCCAGATACCATTTGCATTAAAATCACCTTCAAATTGGTCGTATATTATTTGCATATTGGCCGGTAATGCCAATACATCTTCAATAACTGTATACTCGTTATTTACATTAATTGCGTTGAGGTTATCTAAAACAAAATTTGTTTTTATAGCACCTTCAGAATAAAGCATTTCGGTGCTGATACCGTTCCATGAATTAATTATTCTACCTCCATCATCGCCAACAGTGTAATTATCGTATGTGGCAGATTTTGGAGCATCGGCAGCAATTCCATCTGTTGTATTAGTTGAAAAAAGTGTAGCATTTCTATTAAACTTTATTGAGCGATTTTCTCCAAAACTCAATTCTGAATAACCATCGATTAAATTTAGTGTAGTAGGATAATTTTGTGCCTCAGCTGAAAAGATTCCTGCGTTATCGGTTGGTTTTAATCTTGCATCAATAGTCAGGAGTTGGTTTTTATTATTTCTATAGTGCAAATCCATTGAAGAAGTTTGCTTAAAAAAATGACTTCCACCGGTTGCTTTTTCTACAAAATATCTTGTGTTATCGGTTCTTCTGTCTACCAATTCAATACAATCTTCGCATGGGGTATTGTATGGGTTTGTTCCAAATTCAGGATGCGAATATGCATCTGACTCAGTTAATATAAGCAGCTCTTCAGAAATAAGCGGTTGATTGGCAGGAGAAAACGATTCGAAATTGATGATATGGTCTCCATTTATGCCAATTGTGTTCACTTGAGAAAATGAACACAATGGTGCCAAAAATGCCAAAACAGCGTATAATTTCTTTTTCATTGCCTAAAAACTATGTAAATATATTGCTTTAACCGAGATAAAAAAAGGCCGCCCAAACACTGGGCAGCCTTTTTTATGTTAATTTTTTTATTTTGTGATAACTATTCTTGAGTTGTATTCCTCAGACGATTCGTTAGCAGTTACCTTAACTAGGTAAACACCTGCCGGAGCGTCTAGTGCAATTGTTTCTTGAATAGCACCGTTGTTAGCAGTTGCTTTAGTTGTGTAAACTATTTCACCTGCAGCGTTGTAAACGTTAACAGTAGCAGTTTCAACAGTAGCATTTTCAAAATTGAGATTAACCATAAACTCACCATTTGATGGGTTTGGATAAACTTCGAAAGTGCCTATTGCAACATCACCTGCTTTACAAGCAGTTACGGTAAGCGCAGCAGTTTCTCTTGAACAACCTGATGGATGTGTAATTACACAAGTATAGTTACCAGGAGTTGTTGCGAAATATTGGAACGCAGTAGCTCCGCCAATTGGTGAGCCGTCTAGTTCCCACTGCCATGTGTAACCAGCGCCATAACTAGCTTTCAGCTTAACAGTAGTGCAAAGGCTGGTTCCGTTTGGTGCTGAAATATTTGCATTTGGAGACGCAAGTATGGTTACGGTTGTTATTGATGAAAGTTCAAAACATCCTTCCGGTATAGTAACCTGAACGCGATAAGCACCCGGTTTTAATGCATTGTATGTTGATGCAACAGCACCCGGAATTAAAGTTTCATCCTTAAACCACTGATAAGTATAACCCGCTCCCGTATTTGCTGATAATAAGATACCGGTACCTTTACAGGCATCAACTGCACCTGCAGGAGTTATAGTTGCGGTAGCAGTTCCTTCATCAAAGGTGCCATCACAATCGTTATCTAATCCATCGCATATTTCAACACCACCTGGATAAACTGTGGCATTAGTGTCGTCGCAATCTGTATTGTCAGAAACGTAACCTGAAGGAGTTCCATCGCAAGCAGTAGTAGTGTTACCGGCATCACCATAAGTGTCGCCATCTACATCTGCATAATAGGTGGTGAATAACAAGCCTTCATCAGAAGACCCGTCGCAATCATCATCTAAACCGTTACAAACTTCAATTCCTGCAGGGTTTATTGATGAGTTGCCATCATTACAGTCTGTATTGTCGGCGATATAACCAACAGGTGCATCGCAAGCAAGCGCTGTAGTTCCGGCGTCGCCATAGCTATCTCCATCTGCATCAGCATACCAGGTAACCGGAATTTCAACGGTAACCGTTAGAGAGCCGCAGGCAGTGTTAACGCCATTGCAAGGATCTTCAGCACGAACATAATAAGTGGTGGTTGCCAAAGGATTTACCGAAATAGTGCTTCCTGTTCCTACAAGTGTAGTTCCACATCCATCGGTATACCAATTATAAGTTGCAAAAGGATTTAAAATACCTGCTGTAACAGATAAATCGGTTGATTCGCCTTGGCAAATAGTAACATCACCTGATGTTGTCGGTGTAGTTGAAAGCGGTGTAATAACGCCCTCTATCATAAATCTACCCAAGGTAGTATAAGCTAATGGCACGCCACCGGCCAAGCCCGTAGCATAATATGCGCTATTACGTGCAGGAAAAGGCTCTGCCTGTGTACCCACAGGGTAATAAGCTAATGCAAGATTTGCAGTTTGGGCCAAACCAACATAATAATCGGCATCGGTAAAGTTTGGAGGTGTTACAATATCAAATGTTACATAGTTGCCTATGTCGATTGGAAGTATTGTATAATCAGCTGATTGACCTACTATTGTTCCTGCAGCATCCATTACAACTGCGTAAACAATATTAAAGGTGCTATTGGCATCGCCCATATATACCCTAACTTGTTTTACATTGGTACAACCATCAATATGATAACGATTTAAGATTAAACCGGAGCCGGTTCCATAACCTACACCGCCTGTGCTTGTAGATATGTCGGCATAATTATAGGAATCGGCTGTAACATTATGACGATAGCCTTTAGCATTATTAGTAGTAATAGTTTCACCCGGTAGCGCAGCAACTGATACAATTGCTGTATCTAATTCATTTAAAGTAGCATTCCATCCAAAATCATCTACAGTAGTTGTTAAGCCTGCGCCTAAAGTAACCGGAATAGAAGAACTATAGCGAACTGTTCCTGACACTTTTTCTTTAATTAGGAAGTCAACATTAAAGCTTTGTGTTGCAGCGGAAGCATTTTTTACAACTGCTTGCAATGGTTGTGGGTTTCCAAAAAGTGATGCTGCTGTGCCAAGTGTAAACAAATTTTGCACCTGAACGATATCTGAGTTAACCGTACCTAATCTAGTTTCAGGACGAAATCCACTTAGCGTCATTGCTGTTCCGTAAACAGTTTGTGACTGATAGGTTCCAAGAGAACCTGTAACAGTGCTATTGCATGAAACAGTAGGTGCACCAAGCGGTGTAGCCAAAGTAGTTGTGGTTTTATATTCAAAGGCAATATAAACACCTTGGCCTGCAATTGTTGTAAACGTAGATGTTCCCGGGCCGCCGACAGGCAAATCAATATTTATTTGTGCTGCAGTTGCGGGTATAGTAATGTTGCCATCATATATTTTAGTCATACCTGCTGTTGAAAACGTTGTACCTTTTGTATACGCTACATCAGTAGTATTTTGCATATAGATTTTTAATGTTCCTGTAGTTGCAACACTTTGAGTAGTTGGCGCTCCCCCTCCAAGTGGGTTATTCCAAGTCCAACCAACAGAAGTAACATTGTCTGCACCATAAGCAGCCATTTCGCTTGGTAAGATGATGTAGACAGTATTAACGAATAATCGAGTGCCTTGTGGCGCGCG